>NZ_CP130632.1 GCF_030551255.1 Streptomyces sp. NL15-2K | reverse complement strand
GAAACGACATTGAAGCTGCCATCGAAGACCCCGTAAAGCTTCGGTGGATTCTGCACACGAAACATCAGCGGCTAGTCCGGATGGCCGAGGTTTGGTTCCACGACTCAGTTTTAACCCGCGCCTACTCCCGCTGGCAGGAACCTGAAGATGATCACTCTCAGTTGATGAGCGTTAACGGCGGACCAATTCCATGGGTCGCCAATAGTACTGACTTCAAAAGCCCCGTGTTCGGCCATCTACACATTCCCCTCGATGAATTGGAGAGGCGCGGCGTTGCCGTTGTTGACCTGTTTCCCGCCATTCGGTCGTTGGCGTCCTTGCGGCAGCTCCTGATCGACCTTCACGAAAACGGAAAGTGTGATGGAGCTTTCCGATGGACGCTATCTAAGCGACCTAAAGCATTGCATGGAATCGGTCGCCCCTCATTGACTGATCTTTTGTCGTCCGAGAACGGATACGAGGGTCAACGCGCAACTCTGCACTGTTACGGATCAAGTGGCGACGAGTTCTGGAGCCTCTCAGTCGATATACATGACGAGGGCGAAGTTGACAACTGCGACTTGTCCTTCGTCATGCAGCAGCTACCACTCGACACGACGCGCTTTCAACATATCACTGACACTTTTGGGAGCTGGATGGAGAGTCGAGTTTCATGGGACCATGGAGTCAACTTCGCCCATGGACGCATCGACCCAGCCATCGAACTTGAAATCGCAGGCTATATAACCTCAAGAGAGGTTACATCTTCCGGCGAGGAGCAGCTACGGGTAACAGGGGTATTGGCACATAATCCGCTCAAAAATGGAACGCCTTTTCCGAAAAGTATCGGGATTGGTCCCAGCTGGAACGAAATTTCATACGTCCTATGCGACGTGGCTCCCCATTGCGCATGGAAGGAACGTAAGGGCAGGTACATGTTGACTGGTTGGGTTTCTGCTTTCGCAGCAGGAAGTGTGGTAGTTGCGCTCGAAGGAGCCAGGAATCCTCCTCGGCAGTATTGGAACCAGTAATCAGAAGTCGCTGAGTAGCGCAGCGAAAGCCCACTTCCGAGTGCGGTCCGACGAGCCTTCAAGGCCCGGCAGAGGCATCCGCGACTCCCGCTACGGTGCTTGCTGCACCTACTGGCCGCCTGGGTGTACAGGATGCCCTCACCCAGCCCCTTGGCCAGCCAAGTTATTACCGCATGAACCGAGGTTGACTGATGTCATAGCGGGCTCGTACGGTGTTTCCATGAGTCGATCGAAGTTAGCCAAGGCCGTGATCACCCCGGGCGAGCCCGCAGCGATCTACTGCCGGATCTCCCACGCCCGGGACGAGGACCAGACCGGAGTGGACCGGCAGGAACGCATCTGCCGGGAGATCGCGCAACGGCTTCAGCTCCGTGTCGAAGCGGCCCACGTCTACGTGGACAACAACCGCTCTGCGTGGCAGCGCAACCGCAAGCGGCCCGGGTGGGAAGAGATGTTGAAGGCGATGGGGGAAGGGGAGATCCGGCACGTCATCGTCTACCACCCCGACCGCCTTATGCGGCAGCCGAAGGACCTCGAAGAGCTTCTCTCAATAGCCGATGACAAGCGCGTCCTGCTACACGGCGAGGCGAACCGGCGGGATCTGTCGGACCCCGATGACCGGTTCATTCTCCGCATCGAGGTGGCCCACGCGTGCCGCTCGTCCGACGACACGTCACGACGACTGAAGGACGCTCTCAAGGACAAGGCCCGCGAGGGCAAGCCGCACGTGGGCAACCGTCCCTACGGCTACACCAGCAACGGTCAGGCGATCATCGAGGATGAGGCAAAGATCGTCCGCGAAGTCTTCCGGCGGTATCTGGACGGCGACTCACCTCAGCTCATAGCTGAGGACCTGACCATGCGGGGAGTGCCCACTTCCAAGGGCAAAGTGTGGCAGCCGGAGAACGTACGCCATCTGCTGTCGTCCAACTTCGTGGCGGGTGTCCGGATCCACCAGGGCGAAGAAGTGGGAACCGGGACGTGGCCCGCCATCATCGATCGCGGCCAGTGGGACGAGGTTCAGCGGCTCAGGGGATACCGAGCCAAGCAATCCAGGGACGGGCAGAAGCGGCCGGTCCGGGACTACCTGTTGCGCGGAGTCGCGACGTGCTCATGCGGAGCCCGCATGGCCGGTACGAACAGCGTGCGGTACGCCTACTACCGGTGCACGCGCGCCGACGAAGTCGGCCAGCAGAAGTGCGGACGTTCCGTATCCGCCGTACCCCTGGAAGCCTTCGCGCGGGATGTGGCGATCAAGGTTCTGACCAAGCTGGACACCTCGGGCTACGAACCCGCCACGACCACGCGTCCCGAGGCTGACGTTCTCGCGGACGAGAAGGACCGGGCGAAGCTGGAAGAGCTGAAACAGCTTTGGCTCAACGATGACGACTTCACGACTGCCGATTTCCAATCCATGCGTGCGCCCATCCTCAAGCGGATGAAGGAGCGGCAGCGGAAGACCGTCAAACGCCCTATTGCCGTCCTGGAGGGGATCGCCGGACCGGACGCCGAAGTCAACTGGGAGCGCCTGGAGAAAGAGGAGGACTACGCACGCATGAACGCGATCTATCGTTTCCTGTTCGCTGCCGTGGTCGTCCGTCCGCCGACGAGGAAGGGCAGGGGGTTCGACACCAACCGCGTGGACATCAAGCCGAACCCGCTGGACTAGGGCCTGTCCGGGCGATCAATGAGATTTTCAACAGTGACGTGACCTGTTGCGATATCGTCCCGTCACTGCTGTGGGGAGGGCGGGAACGTCATGGATTGGTTATCGGCTGAAGCAGTGGGTGCCTCTGCGGCCGCGCTGGCGTTTGGAGTGTCCGCGTGGTCCATGTTCTACCTGGCCAAGCAGACGAAAGCAGCCGCCGAGCAGACGCGAGCCGCTACCGAGCAGACCCGGGCGGCCACGGAGCAGACGAGGATCAGCAATGCTGTGGCTGCCGTCTCGGCGAACGACATGGTGCTCCGTTCGCTGCGTGAGGTGCACGTCCTGATGCTCCAATTCCCCGGCTCACGCGGGTGCTTCTACGACGGCAAGCCATTGCCCGAGGAAGCGGACGAGCGCGATGCGATCATCACTATCGCCGAACTGCTCGCTGACGTTTTGAGCAACGGCATGCACGTCCACCGAGAGATCCCCCACAGCACCAGCGCCGAGCCGTGGGAAGCCTACTGCCGACACATGCTGGAAAGCGGCCCGGTACTGCAGGATCTGGTGCGCACACACCTCGATTGGTGGACTTACCTCCCCGCCCTGCTCCCGGCGAACCAGTCGGCATAACTGCGGATCTTAGGAATCCCTCGGTGCAGGTCCGAGGAGCCGCGCGAGTCGCGCAGCGCTCTTCGGCCCTATGCGTGTGGGGAACTTGGCCGCTTGGCGCTCGACCGCCCGAGCCCACTGCTCGTTGTGGCGTCTCGTCACCGGGACACCTCACGTTCATCGCGAGCGATCTCGCTGCTCGCGGCGAGGTCTTCGGCGACTCCAGCGGCGATGAGGGCGGCGCCGGGAGTGTGGCCGGAGCCGACGTAGCGCCAATTCCGCTCGGTGACGGTGTCGAGGATGTCGGCGTGGCCGACGTGGTGCGCGCGTTCGGCGCGGAGGGCAGCGTACGTCGTCGAGTACGCGCGCGACTTGGTCAGGATGTGGCCCCGGTAGCCGAGCGTGTGAGCCCAGGTACGGAGGTGCAGGGGCGCGTACTCGGGGAGGCCGCCGAGGCGCCAGCAGGTCCGCATGAGGGCGCGGACGTGTCCGCTCACGGGTGCCGTGTCGATGTCGGCCCAGGTGGTGAGCTTGTGGTCGGTGCCGGCGCCTGTCTCGTCCGCTCCTTTGGTGACGTACTTGGCGACGTATGCGGCTACGGCGTCATCGTCGGGGCCGTCGCCGTCGGCGCGCAGCTGTCGGGCGTCGATCTGGGAGCCCCAGCGCAGCACCAGCTCACCCACGGCGGGGCTGTAGGGGGTGCGGACCAGGACCCGACGGGCCGAAGTCTGCACGGCATCGGTGAGCCGGTCGGCGGTGCCCCAGGCCGGGGGGTCATCAGCCGGTCCGTCCGGGCCGTCGAGCCGGACGACGGCATGCACGTGGACGGCCGCCCGCTTCTGGTACTCGGCGACGCGGGCGAAGGACAACCGCGCGTGCTGGGCGAACCGGGACTGCACGATGCCTGCCGAGGTGGCGAGGCGGCGCCGGACGTCGATGACGAACCGGTCCCACAGCTTGGAGGCGTGCGCGTGCCAGAGCACGTGGGCGGTGTAGTCGTAGCAGTCCGGGCAGATTGGTTGGCCGACGAGGGGATCGGCCGCGTCGTGAACGGCGCCGCAGCCGAGGGAGCGGCCGTGGTCACAGGTGCCGCGGTCGCGGCGAGGTCGGCACTGCTCACCAGTCCGGTGGACCGGCCCGAAGGACGGGGCGGTGAGGGTGACGAACAGGCGGGGCCGGGTGCGCACGGTGGCGGGGACGTTCTTGCCGCCGATCAGGCCCGCGCGGACGAGGTGGAAGGTGTCGCCCGCGTGGAGCCGGGAGCAGGCCGGGCAGATGGTTGCGCGGCGGTTGCGGCAGCGGATCAGGAGGCGTTCGCCGGGTTCGCTGCGAGTGTCGTAGTGGTGGAGGATCTCGCCGGTTGTCCCGTCCAGGACGGTGGTGGAGCCGGTCAGGTGGACGGGGTGGGAGCAGCCGCCGGTTGCGGTGATCTGCTCCAGCCAGCGCGGGAATTGAGGGCCTTGGGCGATGCGAATTGCGTCGCGGTCTGCTTCGGGGAGCTGACGCAGGCGCGCCGCGCGGTTGAGGACGGCGCGCCGGTCAGCCGGGGTGTACTCCGGGGTGATGGTGGTGACCTTCCGGGGTGGGCCGCCGAGGCGGCACGGGTGATGGGTGGTGGTGCGCCGTTGGTCATGGGGATCACTCCGTTGTGTGGGTGGGGTGGGCGGGGCTCAGCGGATGGTTCCGGTGCCCCGGCAGACGCGGCAGCGCCGCGACCGTCCGGTCCAGGTCTTCCGGGCTCCGTCGCCCTTGCAGTGGGGGCACCTCACGCGAGGCATGGGCATGGCCGTGCTTCCTTTCTGCTCAGGTGTGGGAGAAGCCGTTGATCAACCAGGTCAGGAGGCCGTGGACGGTGAAGAGCACCGGGGTCTGACCGAGGTAGAGGCCGAAGAGGCCGACGCAGACCGCTTCCCAGGCGCGGACGTCGCGGGAGCGGACGAGGAGGACGGTGATGATCCCGAAGATCACCGCGAACGTGAACGCCGTACCTTCGCTGATCACTTGTCGTCTCCTTCCAGCACCGCCAAGGCGCGGTCGAGGGCGGGCAGTTCCGGGGTCATGGCCGCGTGCTTCCGGGCCGTCGACACGGCCTCTTCGGTGGTCGTGAGGTGGGAGCGGGCGCGGCTCCAGCCGCCGTCCGGGCCGGTGCAGACGGCCACGCCCCGCTCCTCGGCTGTGATCGCTTGGGCGACGGCCACGGCGTCCTTGTTGAGGTCGCCCAAGGCCATCTCTGCCGTGCCGGGATCGTTGACCCGGTGGCAGATGCGACCGCCGAGTTGGGCCCGCAGGGCCGTGACGCCGGGCCCGAGGTCGGAGCCGACGCGTTGTCCGGCGACGACCAGGTGCAGGCCGAGGGCCGCCCCGAGCTGCGCCAGGCGCAGCAGGAGTGTGGAGCACTGTTCGGTTTCCGCCTTGCTGTCGCGGGTGCCGTCGGCCAGGTACAGCTCCGCGATCTCGTCGACGATCACGACGACGGGTATGGGCCTCAGCTTGTCGGGCAGCTCCCAGATCGAGCGGACACCCGCCGACCGGCACGCGCTCATCCGGTCCTGCATGTCGACGACCAGCGCGCTCAGCACGGCGACTGCTTCGCGTCGGCAGGTCGCCAGCGCGCTCAGCCGTCCGGTGAACAGGCCAAGTTCCATGCCGCCCTTGCAGTCGATGCCGACCAGGGCGACAGGCTGGGGCGCGAGTTGGGTGATCAGCCGGGCCAGCAGGGTGGACTTGCCTGACCGGGTGGCCCCGGCGATGAGCCAGTGCGGTACCAACCGCAGGTTCATCACCCACGCGCCGCCCGTTTCCAGCGCGCCGATGAGGGCGGAGAGCAGCTCGGTCGGGGCGGTGGCTAAGCCGGGCCGCTGAAGCGGATCAGTGGCCGTCGCCGTCAGCAGCACGAGGCCGCGTTCCGGCGAGGCGACCCGTACCGCGTGGACCTTCCACGCGTGTACGAGCGCATCGGCCGCCTTCATGTAGGTCGCGGGGGTCTGGCCCGCGTGCAGCCGTACGGCCACGGTCAGCCCCAGGCGGGTGGCACGCGGGAACGACAGCCGCGGAGCCACCGGCCGCACCGGATCACCCTTGACCAGCAGGTGCCCGACCAGCGTGCGCGCCGGAAGGCGGGACACGGAGAGGTCGTTGAGCATGGCGACCCGCCGCCAGGTGAACAGCACCCGGCACGCGGTCACCGGGTAGCCGACGACGTACCAGTGCCAGGCCGGACGGTGCCGCCGCACCAGGTCGCCGACGACGAGCACCCACGCGAGTACTGCCAGGGCGAAGGCAAGCAGGATCGGCTCCATCAGGCGTCACCGCCCTTGGAGTGCGCCGCCGTGCCGTGCACGGGCGTGATCGCGTCGGCCCGGAAGCTGACGCCGTGCCGGTCGCCCATTGACCAGGCGAACGCGGTCAGTCCGGTGACCTTGACGATCTGGCCTTCCTCGATGCCTTTGGGCTGACCGCTCACGGCGATCTCGATGACGGAGATACGCCGTCGGTCCTGCCGCACGGTGACGGCCACGGTGTAGACGGGGTTGCCGTCCCGGTCCTTCTTCACCTCCTGTGTCTCGGGGTTGCTGAGCTTTGCTTCGGGCGCGATGGCGCACCGCAGTACGCCGAGCCGCGCCGTGTCCACGGGAATGGACTGCATTGTGTTTGGCCTCCCTGGCCAATCGGGACGCCAGCGAGATGCTGACGTCACTTGTCCTTACGAGTTACGACTATGAAGTGCTGTACGGCGAGAGTGCAACTACTTATGCTGACGAGTGATGTCGCTCGTGCGACGTGACTACGACCTCAACCCGGAGATGCCGAGATGTCAGAGATCCAGCGCCCCGGAGCCCTCTACCAGCAGGTGGCCGCCGCCATCCGCGAGGCGATCCTGTCCGGCGAGTTCACGCCGGATTCCCTGCTGCCGTCCGAAGCTCAGCTCATGGCGCGCTACGGCGTCTCCCGTCCCACCGTCCGCAACGCCATCGCAGCCCTGCGAGCGGAAGGGCTGATCGACGTCCGGCACGGCAAGGGCAGCTTCGTACGCTCCGACGGCCAACCAGCGCTCACCCTCGAACGCCGCGTCAGCCGCACACCCGACGGCCGATTCGTGATGCCCAACGGCGACGTCTGGGACGAGGCCGAGGAGCCCAGCACGTATCGCACGCACACCACCAAGGCCACCGGCCGACTGCTCCAACTCGACGAGGAAGAAGCACTGTTCGGCTGTGACCGGCTGCTGATCGACGCCGCCACCGGCACGCGCGCGATGCACCGGACGTTGATCCCGTTCGAGGTGGCTGAGGCTGTTCCCATGCTGGCGGAGGAACCATGCAAGCGTCCGGCAGCGATCTACTGGGTACTCACCCAGGCCGGACACAAGCTGTGGTGGTCGGAGACGGTCCGCGCCCGCATGCCGCTGCCCGACGAGCGCACCACACTCCAGCTCCCGGACGCGACCCCGATACTGCACCTTGTCCGCGTCGCGCACGGCACCGACGACCGCCCGCTGATCCTCGAAGAGCTCAGCGTCGGTGCGGACCGCGCCGAAC
Organism: Streptomyces sp. NL15-2K; assembly: GCF_030551255.1. Lineage (GTDB taxonomy): Bacteria > Actinomycetota > Actinomycetes > Streptomycetales > Streptomycetaceae > Streptomyces. The sequence goes on along the minus strand of NZ_CP130632.1, from coordinate 3,788 downwards.
TCTCCTACCGGATCACCGCCGACAAGCAGCCCACCGGACGCGCCCGCACCTGAGGACCAACGGCCATCGGTCGAAACAACCTTCACTTCCTCAAGGGCGTGCCTCCGGCACGCCGGGGCGCCCGGCCGCCCCGGCCGGGCGTGCGGCGTGACCGCCGGTCCCGTCCGGTCACCCGGCGCCCCACACCGCAATACGCCCAAGGAGTCGAAGCGTCGACCGGCCACGGTGGCCCGGGGCGTGGGTGGCTGGGGGTCGACGGCCTCCGAGACTTTAGGCAGCTCCCATGGGGCGAGCCTCGAAGAACAGGGGGCCGATCGGGCTATTGCGGGCAGCTCCAAGGACTGCCCGATCCGCTGGCGAGCGTAAGGCCCCCTGTTCACTCGCCCCATGGCAGCTACCGCCCAAAGTCTCTGCGGCCGGCGACGTGCCCACGCGCGCCGCTCACCAGCGAAAAGGCCCCTCACACCGCACCGCCGTCGCCATCGGCGAGCGCCTCCAGGAGCCCGGCGAGCCGGTCAACAGCGTCCGGCCAGCCCGCCAGCCGCACGACCCCGCGCCCGCCCTCGTTCGTCGAGGCGACAGCCCGTAACTCGGACAGCCCGAACCCGGCACCGAGGAACGCCCGATTCAGCCGGTCTGCGGACTCCCGCGCCTCGCGCCAGCCCGCCATGTAGTCGACATCCGGCACCCACAGACCGAAGTCCGCGCCCGCGACATCATCGAGGCCATTGCTCAGCCAGCCCTCATCCGCGCCAGTCACCTTGCCCACCTCTGCCCTGATCTAGATAACGGGTCATCAACTCTCTTTGGCCCAGGGCAGATGCACAGCACAACGGCCCCGGTACCATCAGGCACCGGGGATCTTCGCGTTCCCCAGCCGGGCCACCCTTGTGCTTTCCAGGGCTAGGGGTGGCCCGGTCCGGTGTTCGGTTGTCGAAGCGGGCCTCCTGAGGCCGAGTGGGGAGCTCGGCGGATCGTCCCAGGAGGCCACGCCCCGTTCGCCGGAGGAATCACCCTCCAGCCCCGGGCAGCCGCCCGCTACCGTCGCGAAAGACACGAGGAAGCGACGGCCCGGAGATCATCAGTGCGGTCTGTGCTTGCCTTCGCCGTCCAGATCGAAGCGGCACCAGACCGTCTTGCCTCCGCCCTCCTTCGGCGTCCACCAGACCGCCGCCCCCACCCGCTGAGTGATCATCAATCCACGGCCGCTGTCGGGTAAGACAGCTTCCATCAGCTCCCCCGTCAACTCCGGGCAGAGCGCGTCGCCCATGGGAAGCAGAGGGGGTGTCGAGTCCTCATCCGCGACGCCGATGAAGAGCCACCTCGGATAGAGCTTGAAGGTCACATCGATACGCCGACAGCCGCCGGGACGGGCCAGATGACGCTCCGGCACCACATGGTTCACCACATTCCCGACCAGTTCCGAGACGGCCAGCCGGGCGTCAGACACGACCTCACCCACAATCACCCCGCGCAGGAACACGGCCACCGTGTCCCGCGCGATGCGTGCCGCGTCCCCGCACTCGGCGAACAGCGTCAGAGCCAGGAAGCGCCCGTCGGATGACGGATCCGGCACCGCGAACCAGTGAGCGTACGCCTCCAGTTCCTGCGCTACGTGTTCATGCCGCCGCGCATTTCTCGCGTCCATGACATGGTCCCGTCTCAGCTCACGTCTGCCGAGGCCCTCCCGGCAGGGTGACGAGAGTGCACCCCCTGCCCCGGCTGCCGCTCCCCCCTCTTGGGGACCCCCCTCATGGGTACACTCGCGAGACAGACCGTGAAGCGAAGATCGAAAGAGAAGATCAACCAACAAGAGACGTCAGGTCAATCACAATGGGGAAGTGAGATGACCGAAGCTGCACCGACACCGGCAGCTCTGCCTCCGCACGTGCTGGAACGCGCGGACGTGCGGTCGGCGATCGCCAACCACGACTTCGGTGAAGTCTTCAGACTGGCCAAGATCCACGGCCACATCAGCTACGCCAAGATCTCCGAGGCCATCGGCTACAAGCGCGAGCACATCGGCAAGATGGCCCGGCCCGAGACCGACGGCAAGGGCGTTCGCCCACGGATCACCCAGTTCCACAAGATCCTCGAAGTCGTCGATGGACTGCGCATCCCTGGTCATCTCGCAGGTGTCGCCCCACGCCCGTGGGAGTTGGAACGACCGGCCACCCCATCCAGGCTTGACGACCCCAGCGCCTTGATCGCACAAGGTGGCGCCGGATTGTGGGACATCGCCGAGATGCTACGGCGGACGGAGATGTCCAGCATCAACAGCGCCGCCCTGGAGTCGATCGAGCAGGGCATTGACCAACTGGCCCGCGCGTACCCGTACGCCGATGCCGACTACCTTCACGAGCGCACCCGGAACGGCTTGCAATACGTCACCAAGCAACTCGAAGGCCGGATGACCCTTCGACAGCACCGGGAACTACTCGTCGATACCGGATGGCTGTTCCTGCTGAACGCGTGTGTCCAGTACGACCGTGGCCAGCGCGAGGCCGCGAACCTCAGTAAGGCCGCTGCACTCCGCATAGGCGAGGAGGCCGGACACGGCGAGATCAAGGCTTGGGCGTGGGAGATAGAGGCGTGGTTCGCTCTCACCCAGAGCCGTTGGCAAGACATGCTCGACGCCGTCGAGGCCGGGCACGCCTCGGACCAGACGCATTCCGTCGGCGTGCAGTTGTACGCGCACAAGGCACGCGCCGCCGCCCGCATGGGAGACGCCCGACTGGTCCGTGACTCACTGGATGCCGGACGCGCACGCCTGGACCGGCTACCCCGCCCGGACCACCCGGAACACCACTTCATCATTGACCCGGACAAGTGGGACTTCTACGAGATGGACGCCTATCGTCTACTCGGAGACGACGAACGCTCCGCCGCCCACGCCCGATCAGTGATCCGCATCAGCACCGGCCCCGGCGGAACCGAGATCTCACCTATGCGCGCCGCAGAGGCACGCCTCACTCTCGGAGTCGCCGCCGCCCGCACGGGCGAGATCGAAGAAGCCATCGGCATGGGAACCAAGGCCCTCGAAGCCGACCGCAAGTCCCTCCCGTCTCTGCTTTTAGTCGCCGACGAGTTGGATAAGGAACTCCGGTCCCGCTACCCGCGCGAAGCCGCCACACGCGACTTCCACGAACAGATCATGACCATCAAGCGGGGGGCAGCCGGGCCCGAACTTCCGTTCTGAACTGACTGCCCACGGTCCGGGTCCATGCTTCCGGCGGGAAGCGGGTTCCGGTGTAGCGCCACCGCGCACACCTTGAATCTAGAGTGCCGATTAGCTCGACACCTCTGCCCAGGCATTCTTGCAGGAAAGTGGAATTCTCGACGCTGAGGCCTGGAAATAATCCAAAGCTTCTATACGACGACCTCTTCCATTGCACCGAATCAGGAGACTTGACACGTGAGAATCACTCCGTTTGACGAGTTCCGATCACTGGAGAACGGAAAAACCCCACAGCGTCGCGGAATTGAATTCGAGCGTTTCCTGTTGCGCCTCCTGCGCATAGCTGGACTCCGAGCAGAGCGAGATTCCTCGATTTCCCCACCGAGGCAGACTGATCTTGTCGCCTCCTATGGAGGACAAACGTACCTCATCGAAGCGAAATGGGAAAGCAAGCCCGTATCGATTGACGTGGTCGACGCGGTAGAGGCACGCCTTCGCCGGACATCTCCATCTGTCGTCGGCGTAATCGTCAGCATGTCCGGATTCAGCTCTACATGCCTTGAAGAGGTCGTTCGCAAAAGAGGAGATCGAGCGATCATCCTGATGGATC
>NZ_CP130631.1 GCF_030551255.1 Streptomyces sp. NL15-2K | reverse complement strand
CAAGAGGCTGCTGCGCAGCCTCCGAGGGAACTCCCGCGCGTTGCGCGGGAGTTGAAGTGAAGGCCCCGCGCGTTGCGCGGGCAGACTCCTCGCGTTGCGAGGAGTTGGGCTCTGCGCTGCGCTCCGAGCCCTGTTTCCTTCCGTCAGGACTTTTGCTGGATCCGGAGATTGGGCTGGTGCCTTCCGACTCTCCGCTTCCGCTCCGAGTCGGTGGCTCCCTCGTCGCTGCGCTCCTTGAGGGAGCTTGGGGTCCGTCCGCTGCGCTCCCGGACCCGGCCCGCGTTCGCGGGCGACTGGCTGCGGGGCGGGGGTCGAGCTGGTTCGTCGGCTGTTTCCTTTGCTCGGGAACTTTTGGTGGATCCGGGTTAGGAGTGGGTGCCCTCTTCCCGGAGGTCGCGGTAGGCGGGCTGTGGTGTGTCCGGACGGGATGAGGTGATGTCAGTCGAAGCCAGTAGAAGAGGCGTTGAGGTTCTCTTCGTGTGTGTCGCCGAGGTTGTCAGTCGTGCTGCCACCAGGTCACCGCGAGGCCGGCCAGAAGGGCGCCGATGTGACGGGCTGCTCCGGTGACGAGTGCTACGGAGACGAGGCGCCGCCACGAGGCCGGGGCGGGTGTCACGTCACCCTGGGGCGGGATGGCCGAGGAGGTGCGGTTCTTCTTCGACACGGTAGAGGTCCTTTCTCTCAGACAGGGCGCGGCGGTGCCCCTGTGCGCGGGGTGGGTTGTTGCAGCGCGGCGGCTCGCCAGGGTGGTTTGTGCTGCTGTGTTGATCGTGGCAGTCCGATGGGGGCGCTGCATTCTCAACTGGGGCACGGTTGGCGGGAGAACGATGTAATTTCCACCCTGTGTACACCTGGGAGAGCATCAGCAGGCCCGGCACCATCGACGACCTCGTCGCAGATGCCCATGCGGCCGGCTACCCGGACATGACCGTACGGCGGATCCACGACTGGATCGCCAAGGGGCTGCTGGACCAGCCGCGTCTGCGTACCCGGCGGCGGGGTTCGGACAAAGCCGAGCACAGCGCCAACCAGCGCCGGCTACTGCTGCTCCTGCTGGACAAACGGCAGCAGGTCACACACCTGAGCTCGCTCGCGCAGGTGCCGCTGGCCATGTGGCTGTGGTGGGACGGCTACATGCCCACGCGGCAGGCGCAGCGTGCCTGGGTGACGTGGGTGGGGCGCGGCAGGCGCAACCAGGAGGTCGCCCGCGACGGCGCCCTCGGCTTGCTGGAACAGGTCGGGCATCAGCTGGCCACGCCGACCGCGCAGGCCCGGTTCGTGCGGATCACTACCGAGTTGGGCAACGGCAAGGCCTTGACGGTGCGTGGGCGGGCCGAACTACTGGACGCCGTGCGGGACGTCATGGAACCGGACACCGTGTTCGCCGCCAGCGGTCTCGTCCGCGCGCTCGGGCCCGCGCAGACACCGATGACGGTCGAGACGGTCGTGGCCCGCATCGAGGCGTTCTGCGCCGCGCTAGGCCGCACCCTGGACGGGAAGGTGGACGCTGCGCTGCTGGAGCGGGCTCGGGCGGTCTATCGTGCCTCCATGGCCGACTACCTTGCCGAGCGCGGAGGCCTCGCCGCCGAGGCTGGGCAGTTGGCCGACCTCTTCCGCGAACCCAGTCTCCAGGAGCAGTTCGACGAGGCCGGGCGCGAGTTGCTGTTCGTCCTCGGCATGCATCTGATCCATCGCCGACCCCAGTCGCAGGGGCAGGGGCAGGGGCCCAGCACTGCAATCCCGGTCTGACGGCGGACTGCGGGCAGGCCGCGCAGGGCCGCGCTGTGGGAGGCGCCGGGAGAACTGCGGCCGGTCACCGCCGTGAGCCCTGTCTTCCGCGGCCTGCGTTCAGATCAGGTTTCACGTGTCCAGTAATTGGCGTAGTGCAGTTCCTGGGACGCGAGTCGTGATTTCGCCCTAGGCCGGGGGGAGTTGGGCGTAAAATCGTACGCCGCTGGCAATCGTTGTCAGCGGCGCACCCGCTCATGGCTAGACGGTGGTATTGGCATGTTGCAGGGCTTGACCCTGCCATGCAGAGCGGCTGGCCCCAGCAGGCGTGAGTGTTCGGTCTTCGCAGACCGAACATCCGTCGAGGGGAATGTTCGGTCTTATCGGACCGATCTGACCAGCAGCTCGCCTGCCTACCGTGGAACGCCTGACGGCACGTTGTGTTCACGCGGTATGGAAACCGTCTGACGAAGCGTGACGGCGCACGTCGGCCCCCTGGGGACGGCGCGCAGTGGAAGCAGTGGCCTATGCCCTCCTGCTGCGCACGTACCAGGAAGGGCAGGACTATGACTTCATCGGACCTTTCCGCGGGCCTGGATGGGCTCGATCACGACGATGGGCTGCCGCCCCTGCTGCGCCGGCCGGAAGCGGTGACGGACCCGCAGCCGGTGACCCGGCTGCGCAGGGCGCGCAAGGCGCTGCTCGCGAACCCGGACGTTGCGCTAGATGAGGCGGCGGCGAACGTCGTCACCTCGGGTGTGGTGGACCCCCTGCGGCTGGAGGCGCTTCTGGCCGCTGCACCGTCCGGTCTGCTGACGGCCAAGCCGGTCGTCGGGGGCACGCTGTATGCGACTGCGCCCCACTCCCGCTACCTCGACCTGGATGTCCTTCCGGACATCATCAACCAGAGGTGGGCGGGTCAGTTGCGCACGGCCATGGATGTGGTGCCCTCCACGTTCCTGTCGACTGTGTACGAGACGCTCATCGATCCGGCGAGCGGGAAGCCGGTCGCGGTCTTCACCGTCCGCATGCGGGACCGCAAGGCGCTGGCCCAGGCGGTCGCCGAGAGCATGTACCACACGTTTCACGCCCAGAAGGGCGAGAACGACTACACCCAGAGCGTGCTCCAGCAGGGGGTAAAGGAGCCGCTGACGCTGTTCGTGGTGCGCGTGGTGTACGGCGATGGCAGCGAGGACACCTTCCTGGTCACGGGCGACGGCAACAGCCGGCTGATGAGCATGTGGCTGGCGCGGACCGGCGGCGACATCGACGCCGCGATCTCGGCATGCATCGCCTCCGTCATCGGCTCGCTGGACCACCCCGGGGCACGCAGCCGGGCGGAGCAGGGGCAGGCCCGTCAGCGGGCGACTGCGCTGACGATGCGTACCCGCAAGCACCTGGCGGCGTCGACGATGACGGAGGCGACGCGGCGGGAGGGCCACACGATCGCCTTCCCCGCCACCGTCATCGTCGGCGCGCGCGCCGACGACGGCGGGCCGCTGGCAGACCTGGTCGCGGCCCGTGACGACCTGCTCGCCAATCTGCACGTCCGCGTCACCCCCTGGACCCGGGGAGCGCAGAACACGCAGGGCATGCAGCGGGTCTACCGGCACGCCCTGCGCGAGGACCGGATCAGCCCGGCCGTGTACCGCGTGCTGTCGGGCGCCGTCGGCGCGCAGGAGATGCACGAACTGCTCGGGATTCCCGCGCACCGGCTGTGGTCGGCCGCGCTCCATCAGCACGTGATGCTGGCCGGACCGGGTGCCTACGCCATGAACCGGCTGGTCAAGCAGGAATTCGGGATGGTCAAGGCCGACCGGCAGCGCATCAGCGAGCGACTGGCGCCCATGGCGCTGTCCGCCTACCGCAGCCAGGACGGCATCGAGCAGCCGTTGCGGGCCTTCGGCAATGGAGGCACGATCACCGACCGGGTGTGGAAGCAGCCGTGGGCCCTGACCCAGGGCAGCGAGGCGTCCAAGGTCCTCGATGATGTCCTCGACCGTGCCCTGGCCGGCGAGGCGGGCGCGGTGGCGGAGCTGACCGTGCTGGGCGGGACCGCCGCGATCCTCGACGGCTACATCACCCGGGACCGCGGCTCGAAGGAGGGCACCACCCGAGACAGCCGTACCGCGCCCTTCCGGGCCACGCCCGTGAACCTCCTGGAGGTGCTGTCGAAGACCGCCGGAGGGTTGCGGATGCTGCACTCCATCGCCCGCGCCCACGTCGCCGCCGACCCGGCCGTCCTGCCCAAGCAGTTCCACACTCAGGACCGCGAGGTCGACGGCATGCCCGTCCGCGACGGTGACCCCGTGCTCGACAAGACCCGTGAACAGGTCATCATCGACTACGAGTGGGACCTGGTCTACGCCGCCGACCCGGCCAGGGCCCTGGCCGCCATCGCCAAGAACGACGGCGAGTCGCCGGAGCTGGAGGCGGAGGACGTGCGCCAGCGCCGGATCCTCTCGAGCAGCATCGCCTCCGCGTGCGGGGCCGCGCGGACGCTCGCCCGCATGCGCCAGAGCCGCGGCCCGGAGGTTTTCGGTCACGGGGATACGGTCGACGACCTGCGCGCGCAGCTGCGACAGGTGGAGGAGATTCTCCTGCGGTTCGGGCCGTCCCATGCCTCCTTCCTCCTCCACGAGGACGAGGAGGAGGGCGAATGAGCGCGCCCGTCCCGCAGCAGCCCCGCTTCGGCGGGATCCGGCCGGCGGCCGTGAGCATGGTCAGCGGCAGCGCGGTCGTCACGGCTCTGACGCTGGCCAACGCTCCGTGGAAGGCCGTGGTCCTGACCGTGTGCGCCACACTCGTGGTTTCGCTCGTTCTCGGCCTGGCCAAGATCGTGATTCCTGAGGAGTCCGAGCACAAGCTGAACCTGCTGCTCGCATTTATCCGTTACCTCGAGCGCCGGGCCAGACAGCGCGAGCGCCGGGCTGAACTCCGCAAGCACTCACGGCGGCGGAGCCCTCAGGACATGGACCCGCAGGAGCAGCGCAGCCGGGCGGGAGGTGATCGCACTCTTTCTTGATCGCTGCCGGATGTCGGCCCGGCTCCCGAGCGGTCCGGCCGGGCCACTGCCGCCTGAGAGGGGTGGCCCGGCTCCGGACCACGGTGCACTCCACCCCTTCCGTAAAGCGCCCATAAGGCGCACATCTGGCGTGCCAACCGCGTACTGAAGGCGCGTCGAGCGCGCCGAGCCCGGAGGCCGAGGCGAAGGCGAAGGCCCTGCTGGAAAGCCTGGGCGCGACCTCGCACAACCCGCGGGCGGCCGCGGAGTGGCGGGGATCGCGGTCGTCCTGGACCACACGACCGCCGCGGCGCTGTACGACCCGAAGGACCCGTTCAACGAGGCCGTCGCCGCGTTCTACGTCCAGGCGTCCGGCGGACTCGGGGATCTGTATGCGCCAGTGTTGTCGCTGACGGCCGGCGACGCAGAGCGGCCGGGCCTGCTCGGCTACATCAAGGGGCTGCGGTTCATCCGCATCGAAGCGTTCGACACCGACGCCGCGGTCACCGCCACCGAGCTGCTGCGCTTCGGGCACTCCTGGGCCGCCGTCCACGCCATCCACACCGCCCACCCCTCCCCCGCCCACCCCGCCGGACGGCACCTGCTCACCCTCACCCCCAAGGCCTACGCCGGCACCGGCGTCCAAGCCGTCCACCCCGACCAGTAACCGCCAGCCTGCCGCCGACAGACCGGCACGATCGTCGCGTCGGCCCGGGCCTGGTCGGCCGCGACCTGACAGCCGCGAAGACCCGGTGCCGCTCTCGCCGGGAGCAGTACCGCTCGCACAGGGCGGTTGCGTTGCTCACCACGAGGACCTCTTCGACCGCCAGCCGCCCGGACCGCCCCTCACGCACGTGGTGTTCACCCTGGCCCCGTTGCCGGCTTCGGCCCTGCCCGCGGCCCGCGCACTGGCGACGAGCGTGGAAGTCGAGCACCCCGGCGGCCTTGCGGTCGACGTCACCGGGCTTGCCTGGCGCCAGGCCGACCGGCCGTACGTGACCCACCATGCCGAACTTCGCCCCCGCTGTCGCAACGGCTGCCCAGCGAGGAGCTGCTGGTCGGCTTCGCCGCGGCGTGCGGCGCCGGCGAGGACACCAGCCGTGCGCTGCTCGCCGCCCGCGCACGGATCCTGGCCGGACCCCGGCCCCGGCCCTCGCTGATGTACCCGTGCGGCGGCGTCGAGGAGGCCGAAGCGCGTCGCGAGCAGGATGCGGCCGTGCGCCACTGGATCCGGGACGGAGACGAACTCGACTGGTACGAGCAGCAGTTGCGTAACGAGGCCGAGGCCGAGCAGCGGCGGGCGCAGGCCTGGGTCGACGACCTCACCGACGACGAGCTGGAGGAGCTGCAGCGGGCCGCGACCGGCGCAGGGCGGAGCAGCCTTCGCGCCGAACTCGCTGCCGCCGCCCGGTCGGCGGGCGAGCCCGACGGCTGACGTTCTGCGACGGGCAGTCGCCGGCCAGCCCGCGGAGGCTGGACAACTGGCCCATCTCTTCCGCGCGCCCACTGTCCAGGAGCAGGTCGACCAGGCCGGGCTGCAGCTCTTGCTCACTCTCGGCATGCATCTGGTCCACCGCCGCACACGCGTGGGCTGAGCCTGACGCAGGCGTGGTTCTGGTCGGCGTCCGGGGAGGTGCCGGCAATCGCAGCAGACGCCGCCGCTGGACCATCAAGCGCACCATGTCCTGGCTCGTCTGCTGATGTGGGTCTGCAGCAGTTTCATCGCCAGGTCGTGGCCGTAGTGGTTGGCCATGTCCATGGGCGTGCGGCCGTCAGGGTCTGCGAGTTCCGGATCAGCCCCGAAGGCCAGCAACACGGCCGTGGTGTGCACAGTCAACGGCTGCCCGCTCTGCAGGGACCCATCGCCCTCGGCGTCGATCGCGTGCGTCAGCAGCGTCATGTTGCTGATGACCTCGTCGGGATCGGACCCAGTTGCCAGCAACCGGGCCAGAGCTTCAGCGTCCTCCTGCTCGACCGCCTGATGCGCGGGGGTCCAGTAGTCGCTCACCACGACATTCAACCGGCCCCGCAGCACGCCTGCCACGCCATCTCGGTGTCCGTTCACCGGATCGTCGCGCTCAGCGGTGACCGGCAGCGGCGCAGTGACGGGCAGGTGCCCGCCCACGAGCCCTACGACGAGTAGAGGGCCGTCCGCCTCGCCCGTGAGGGCGGCGTGTGGGGGCTGCTTTGGGTGACGTTCATGCCTGTCGGCTGTGCTGCCTGCTGACCGGCTGGCCGACTCCACGCGGTGTGACGCGGATCACAGGATGATTCGGGGTGTGCGTTGTCGGATCGGGTCCGTGCCGGGACCGAGAGGAGAAGGATTTTCCACGACAAGGAGGCACCCATGGCCACCGAGGACCCGACGCCCAGTTACACCATGGTCGAGGATGACTGCTCCGTGCAGAACGAGCTGACGGAGCGGATCAGCCAGTTCAATTACGAGTCCAATAACGGCGCGGCGGTCATGGCCTTGTTCCCGGCCCAATGGAGCGGGAGCGCCGGCGATACCGTGACTCTCCGGGGGGACGGGAGCATCGCCCTCGACATGGACGGCACGTTCGACCTTCCGGAGCCGTTCGACCGTGTCGCCCCTCCCACGCTGATCACCACCACGACCGGTATGGCGGTCCTCAAGGCCGACCACCCTGCCAACCAGACCATCGAGTCCGGGTTCCGGGCTCTGAACATTCCGGTCCCCGAGGTGATCCAGGCGCTGAGCGCCCGCGAGGCCGCGCTCGCCGGCGACGGACCCACGATTCACTCCTTCACATCGGAGGTGCTGGGGAGGTGGAGCGGATGGAACGAGCCGGTCTCCACTGCCCTGCTCGGCGACTGGGCGGACTCTCTCTACGACCAAGGGCACCTGACCCCTGATGCGTTGGACAAGCTGAGGTCAGAGGCCAGTGTCATCCACCGGCAACTCACCCCGGTCTGGCGCCGCAAGGTCAACCAGTCGCGGCTGCTGCTGCTCGACACCCCGCTCGGCGACGGGCTGACCCTGTACGACCTGGTCTGCGGACAAGCCGCCGTCGACCCCGGCTTCGAGACCGGCTTCGAGGACTCGCGCCTGATCGAGATTCTGAAGGCCCTCTCCCCGGCCGAGCGAGCGGTGACTCTCGCTCTCGGCGCCCGTGGGGTCACTACCTGGGCCGAAGCGGCCATGGCCGCTGGTGCTGCGGAGCCGGAGAGGCAGGGCGCGAAGGTCCGCCGAAAGGTGAGGCGGCTTGCTGGGCTCATCACCGGCAGCTCTACCGCGGCCGAGGCGGCCACGGTGAGCGGCCGATGAGCGCCCCTGCCCCTGTCGCAGCCCGCCCGGCCCGGCGCCGGGAGGTGGTGTTGCGGATCGCCCTGCCGGGCATTCCGGCCTGCACCGCGGTGCTCAGCACCGGCAGCGTCGGCGCGGCCCTGGTCCACGGCGCCATCCCGGCGGCATCCCCGCTCGTGTGGCCGCTCGTGGTCCTCGCCCTCGGCACGATGGCGTACGACGTCGGGCTCCGTGCCCTGCGCCGCCGCAACGGCTGACCACGCTGCCGCACGGCAACGAGGTCCCTCCCGGGCCAAGGTGCGTGCGGCCCACCCTGGGCCTGGCGCTCTCGGCGCTGGGCCTGGGCCACGTTGTGCTCGGCCGGCTCCTGCTTGTGCTGAGCCTTCGCGCCCGCCGCCTCGACTTCGGCGAGGCGCGCCCACGCTGCCTGTTCCCGGGCGGCGCTCTGGCTCGGGGGCCCGGGGCGGCGCTGGTGGCCTCCCGGCTGCGGGCGCTGGCCAGGAGGGACGCGGGCGGGCAGGGGCCTCAGTCGCCGTCCTGCGGGGGACAGTCACTCAGTGGTTCTTCAACGGCCGTCGCACGGGTCGTCGCCCACAGGCATCGGCTTGGTGTCGGCCGCCCGGCAGGAGGAGTACACCCGCGGAGTGGGCTGCGGCTGTGGTGCCGTCGCGGCGCTCACGGCGATGATCGCCACGGCACCGGCGCAGATCAGCCCCGCTTTCACGGCGAGCCCTGTACGGCGACTCACCGGTCGCCGCTGAAGTGGTCGAGAACTTCATCGCTGCAGTCGTCCGCGCCGACCCGGGTTCGAGTGAAGGCCAGCACGCCGTCGTCGTTGCCTTCCCTCTTGGCCTTGGCCAGCTGCGTCTCGATGTCCGCGATGTACTCGGCGCACTCGGCGCTGACGGGCATCTCGGGCTGCGGGTCAGGCGCCGGAAAGGCGTTCAGTGCGGCGGTGGCAGCGATGCCGGCCACACACAGCACCGCCCACACGGCAACCCACGTGCAGCGGCTCATCCGTAACGGCTTGGGCATTTAGGCATCCTACGAGCGTCGCAGCGGGCTGTCGCCGAAAAGATCAATAAGCCCGCGCGACATGTACGTCACAGCGAAGATCACCCACCGGGGTCTGGCGCGCCGCCGTGCTCAAGGGCGTCGACCACACCCGCACCAGCCAGGGGCCTGCCGGGCCCGGTGGCCGGTCAATCAGGGGCGGGCGGCGTTGAAGAGGGGGTCGAGCGGATCGCCCTCGTACCCGACGACGAGGCAAGCCGCTGCTACCGGTCCCCGGGAGCGCTCCACGAGCCGGGCCAGGACCGTCGCCTCGGATGGCAGTTCATCCGGGTCGATACCGAGCGCCTGGGCCGCACGGTCCTGTCGCCGTGCGAAGTCAGGCAGGTCCTCCCGGTACTCGTCGGCGACCGCCTGGAGTTCTTCGGGCGTCCGGCCTGGAGCGTCTCGCCACCACGGCGCCACGAGACACAGCTGCACCAACTCCAGCAGTCCGAGCGCGAGCAGGCCGGCCTCGCCGTCAAGGCCCACGTACACCACTGGGCGTTCCTCACCGCCCTCGCCGACGAATCAGAACGCGTCCCCCGACCCGGCTCGCGCGAACTGCTCCAGCCGGGCCCCGGAGGCAAGCCGGACCCCCTCTTCCAACTCGTGAGTGTCCGGGTCCGTAGCGTCGAGATCCGCGACGCCGGCAAAAAACGCGACGGCCCTCTCATCGGTTCCCAGAAGGGACAGCAAGGCACCCGGCACATCGGGCCGCCAGGTGGGCGCAACTGACCCGGCCGGTGCGTTCGATCCGTTCACCCGGCCACCGTATCCCTGGCTTGACAGCGGTGATTTGGTGGTGCGGTCGGGAGCCGATCTGACTGCATCTCGGCTGTGGGCGGCGATGGCAATCACGGCGCAGGTCTGGGCTCAGGTCCGGATGTCGTCCTGTGGCGGTGACTCCTGGAAAAAGGCGCGTAGAGGTTCGTCAATGGCGCGCGAGCAGCTGGTGCAGTGGGCTGCGGCGTCGAGACGAGGTGCGAGGTCTTGAGTGTCGCAGGGGGTGAGGATGAGCCAGCGGAGGACGACCTGCCGGACGAGCAGCCTGAGCTCGCGCAGTTCGGCCTCCTTCTGGTCGGCGAGCAGGTCTCCGTGTACGTACTTCGAGCGCGCGCTGTACGCCTTCTGCACTCTGCTCTCGACGCCCTCGCGCACAGGGCTGGGGAACAGGGCCGCCGTCCGGGTCCGGATCCTCTCGCTGATGCCCTCGTGCTTGTCGTCGGGGCTGACCATCAGGGCTTCCAGCGCGATGACGTAGTCCAGAAGCCGCTCGTCGGCTTCTTCCTCCCACACGCCGTCATCTCTGTAGGTGCGCTGGTAGGCCTGCAGCAGGTGTCGGGCGGCTCGCTCCAAGCGGCGAGCGCGCTTTTTGGGCAGGCTCCGGCCGCTGGTGATGCCGTTCATGACTGCGTCGATCTTCGCTGTCACGGCGGAGCAGAAGGCCTGCAGCCGCGGGAGAGCGGCTGGAGCGGCGTAGAAGCTGCCGCTCTCGCGGACTTCGACTTCTTCTGGGATGCCGTGACGGTCCTCGTAGATCTGGATGGTGGTGGGCACCTGGTTTCGGTTCAGGTCGAAGTAGCGGCCGCGCTCGACGCCGAACACCGCGTCGACGTGCAACAGTTCCTCACTCCACAGGATCAGCGGCAGCAGCGCCCTCCAGTGCAGGGATTCCGGGCGTGGACCGGCGAAGTCGAACCAGCCCGTGTCCCTGCGGTCCGGCGCGCGCTCGGGGTTCGGGGCGTGGAGAAAGGGGGCACCCGCCAGGAGATCGAGGTCGAGCCCGCCCGGCTGGAGGCCCTGGAGGGCAGGCATGGGGCCCAGCTGCCGCAGTTCGTCGGCGGTGAAGGCCTGCAGGGTGTAGCGGCCCAGCGGGATCCGTGTCCCCACAGGGAGGTCACCGGTGAGGAGCAGCCAGTCCTCCGCTGCCGGAGCGGGGGCCGTGCAGAAGGCGACGAAACTGTCCGCGACGTCTTCCACCGGCACCGTCGCCCCCTGGGCCACTAGACGGGTCGCATCACCCAGTCTCGATCCTCCCAGGAGCGTGGACCATCGGGGCAGCCAGTCACCGTCGCCCTTGCCGTACAGGTCGCGGTGCTCGGATTTCGGCGCGGCACTCACCACCGCGTTGATCACAGCTTCGAACTCCGGCTGCGTCGACAGTGCTACATCGGTGATGGCCTGGGGTATGGAGGGCAGATCGCGTGCCTGCTCGAGCCAGGTAAGGACGGCCTGACGCAGTTGGGAGGTGTCTTCCATGCGGCACGAAAATAGCGCATTCCGCCAGCCCTAGACCCGTAGCTGCAGCAGCGCGGTGCTCTCGGTGCAAGGTGAGCGCAAAAGTCGCTTCTACTTGACATTTCTGTCTGCCCAGCACGACATATCCCAGCCTTGTGTCCCCCGTGGGGGGACACAAGGCGTCCTCACGACGGCCGAGAACTTCGCGCCGGTGCTGCGGGCGACGGAGCCTTCGCGCCGCCGCGCCGGGACGGCTCAGCCGGTCTCACGTCGGCGTCTGGCGCCGCCCGGGTGCTGTCTGCCGTGCCGCTCGTGTTCCGTTCGCGCGGTTTCGAGCAGGTCTTGCCAGGACGTCAGGGTCGGCCATCGTCGTAGAAGGCTGTGTCTCTCGCGTTCTGTCATTCCTCCCCAGATGCCGTGCTCGATCCCATTGCGGCGCGCCTGTTTGACCGTGGCCGCACCCGGCGGCTTCCATGGGGCCGGGCCCGTGAGCGCCCGGCCGCGCGACGGACGAAGCCCCCACAGCTTCCGTCGCCGAGGACCGGCCAGAAGCCTCACCGTCCGACCCGCACAACCGTCTGTCTCTTTCACACAGCGCGCACCGCCGGGGGCCGGTCCCGCGCGGAAGAACGCCTCATGAACCCTCCGGCCGCCTTGCTTCTCACCGCCGACCGGCGGCGCAACACCGGTGAATCCCACCAGGCCCTGTGCACCCTGCTGCCCCGGCCCGGCCGCCCGCTGTCCATTCCGGCCGCGCGCCACACCGAACAGGCCCGGCTGGAGGCCGCTGTCCTTCAACGGGTGTGTGCGATGGGCGGTGTGAGCGAGCATCCGCTGGGGATCGTCCGTGTCCGCCCGCAGGAGGACCGGCTCACCCTCCAGCTCGTCGACGAGCCGTCCGTCATCAGCCACTGGATCGACTTCCTCTATCCCAAGGTCAGCGGGGACGCGGGCGATGACCCACGTGACCGGGTCGCCGGTGTGCCGGGGCTGCGCAGTGCCCGAGAGGCGGGCGGTATCCGCCTGTACCGGCCGGGCATGGCGGCGGCGATTGTCCTATCCGGGTTCAACCCGCGCTGGTGGGAGCGGATCGCCGACCGGCGCGAGGAGGCCTATGGTCCCTTGCTGCGGCAAGCGCACTGGACAGCCGCCGAGCAGGCGGCCTACGACGCCCACGCGGCCTGCCCACGCGATCCCTCTGCGCTCCTGTCGCCTCTGCTTCGCCGTATCCGCGTGACCGCCGGCCCGGGGCCGGTCAACAGCACCGATACCTGGACCAGCGGCAAAGGCATCCGCCTGGAGACGACGGATGGCCCGCCCTGCCCCGACCTCATCCAGCTCCTGACCGACGGACCCTGCGGACTGGGCTGGCAGGTCGAGAACAAGGTGTGCACCTGCCTGTGCGATCACAGTCACGCCTCGGTCGGCTGCACCATCGACTTCCGGGACCCGGCCACGGGACGGCCGGTGTGGTACTCGAACCTGAAGTGGGGCCGCACTCTGGACGACCGCCGTCTTGAGACCGTCGCCCGGTTGAACAGCGCCGCGTTGGCATGAAGAGCGGCGGGCGCAGACGTGGATCCCCGCGCGGGTGTCCGCGCGGGGTGCGGCAGCACGGCCGGGGTCAGCCTTGGGCTTCGCGAAGGGCGTTGATGATGATCTGGACGGGACGTCCTTCGCGGCGTGTGAAGGAGGCTCCCGAGATTTTGCAGTTGCGTACCTACACCGTCCGTGACGGACTGCTTGACGAGTGGGTTGAGCGGTGGCGCAGTGACGTCGTGCCGTTGCGGCGGAAGTGGGGCTTCGAGATCGGCGGGGCCTGGGTGGACCGGGAACGCAACCAGTTCGTGTGGCTGATCTCCTACAAGGGGCCCGGGACCTTTGAGGAGCGCAACGCTCAGTACTGGGCATCGCCCGAGCGCAAGGCGGCGGGCTTCGACCCGGACGACTACCTCCTGCACACCGAGGACCGCACGGTCGAGCAGCACTACTGACCGTGCGCCGGCCCCGGCGCCAAGCGAAGGCCGCTGTCGCTGTCGCCCGGCGGGGACGTCGCCGCGCTCGGCGACGCGGCGGTCGTAAACGGGGGTCTGTGGGAACTCTGCCACGTCGGCCCACGCCGGGTGCTGCTCGTACGGCGGACGACGGGCTTGTTGCGGACCGCTGCGGTCGATAACCGCCCGGCGCACCAGGTACCGCGGCCGTCCGCCAGGCACGAGACGCCGTCGGTCCAACCGGTCCTGACCGGCCGCCTCTTGGCTTGACTGCTCTTCCCGCAGTCGAGCCGTGAAGCCTCCTACACCAGGACGGCCGGGACGGCGTCCTCGGCCGTCCAGTCCCCGTCGAAGAGGGCGGCGACCAGGCGTGCGTGGGCTCCGGGGAGCTGGCCGGTGCGGTGTTTGGTACGGGCTTTGGCGAGCCAGGCGCCGATCTTGACGGTGTCGCCGTCGACGCGGATGGTCTCGCGGGCTGTGGGGGCGCGGCCTTCGCGGTGGAGGAAGAGTTCCAGGAGCTGGACGGTCTGTTCGAAGGTGCGGCGGGTGCGGCGGGCCGGGGCGAGGGGGTTGGTGTCGGGGGTGAGGCCGAGAGCGGTCATGAGGTGCTGCTGGCCGGGGTGGAGGGCGAGCCAGGTGGTCAGTTGGCGGTGGAGCCAGGAGCCGATTTTCACCCCTGCCAGGAGGGTGTCGCGGGTGAGGGCGGCCGGGTCGGCGCCGGAGGCGAGGTGGGTGCGCAGCAGGTGGTATTTGCGGTGCCAGTCCGCGCCGTGCGGGAGGCGCCAGTCGGGGGCGAGGGCGGTGAGGGCGTCGGCGCGTGCGGCATCGAGGGTGTTCTTGGTGGCGAGGTGGCGTTGTTCGGCGAGCCAGGCGCCGACGGGGGTGGTGGCGGGGGCGGCGAGGTGGCCGTGGGTGCGCAGGTAGTCGGCGGCGGCGGCGAGGCGGGCGCGCCAGGCGGCGTCGTGCTTGTCCCAGATCATGCCGAGAGCGTCGAGTTCAGCGGTCCAGTCGGCTTCGAGGCGGCCGGCGGTCCGGGCGTCGCGCATGGTGGTGATGAAGGTGCCGAGCCGGTAGCCGGTGGGGTCGGTGTAGTCGGCGGGGACGTCGAGGTGGCCGTGTTCGTCGCGATAGGACTGGGCGGCTGCCAGCCCCAGGCGGCGGGAGCGGGAGACGGCCGGGTCTCGGGGGTCGAAGGACGCCAGATCCATCGCTTGGGCGATGCGTTCGGGGTGGACGGTGAAGTCGAAGTGCCAGCGGCGCTGGATGACGTCGCTGGTCTCCTTCGGCAGGCGGTTGGCCTTGTCCGGGAGGCGCTCGAGGATGCGGTGGTCGTGGCTGGCCAGCGCGCAGGCGATCGCCCACACCGGCTCGTAGGCGGTGCCGAGGATGTTCTCGCCGTCGGCGCCGGGCGGGACGTAGACGGGGACGATGAGGCTCGCGGTCTTGCCGGACACGTCCAGGCGCAGGGCGCGGCCGAGGGCCTGGACGCAGCGGATGACGCTGCGGGTGGGGTCGGCGAAGACGATGGCATCCACGCTGGGGATGTCGACGCCCTCGGCGATCAGGCGGGAGTTGGCCAGGATCGCGCAGTCGGCGGCCGCGAAGGCCGCGAAGGTGTCGGCGCGTTGGGCGGGGGTGTGCTCGCCGTGGGCGAAGAACAGCTCGGGGGTGATGTCCGGGACGAGGCCGGGGTCGGTCCTGGCCAGCAGGAGCAGGGTGTGGGGCAGTTCGCGGGCGAAGCGGCGGGCGTCGGAGACGAGGTTGAAGTAGACCAGGACCTTTTTCAGCCGGTGCTCGGTCATGGCGCGCAGGACGGACAGGTGCAGGGCGGTGGTGCGCAGCGCACTGTCCGGCCGGTCGCCGTCGCCGTTATCCGCAGGGGGGGTGGCTGGGGTGGGGAGGTTCAGGCGGCGGCGCAGGTCGGCGTCGGTGAGGGTGGGCACCACGATGCGGTAGTCCGCCGCCCGACCGTCCTCGACGGCTTGGGCGAGCGGGTACTCGAAGACCTTCCTTCCGTAGGCGGCCTCGTTGTCCATGCTGTTGGCGAACGCGTCCACGTCCGTCTCACTTTGGCGCCTGCGGCGTGGGCGGGTGACGTCGGCGGATTCGGCGAGTTCCGGCGCGGCGAAGATCCTTGGGGTGGCGGTCATGTAGAGGCGGCGGTCAGCGCGGATGCGCTGGGCGTCGTTGGCGATGGCCCACTTCTTGTCGGCCCGGCCCGCGATCCGGTGTGCCTCGTCCATGACCGCCAGGTCGAACGGCGGCACCGCGTACCCCGTGCGCTGGGTCTGTTCGATCTTGTCCAGAGAGTCGTAGGTGCAGATCACCGTCAGCGCGGGGATCTGGTCGTCCCCCTCCCCCACCACCGACATCAGCCCGCCCAGCGCGTGGGGGTCGCTGGTCGACATGACGCGGGCGGCCACCAGATCCTCCCGGCCGGCGGCGTCCAGGGAGGAGACGATCACCATGTGCTCCAGGTGATCGTCCCAGCGCCATGCCAGTGCGGTCTGTGCCGCCAGGTCCAGGGTGGGCACCACGAACAGCACCAGCCGCGCACCGAGCCCGTCCGTCACCCGCACCGACACCAGCGTCTTGCCGGTCCCCGTCGCTGACACATACAGCCCGCGGGTGCCCGCGCGCCGCAGATGCCGTACCAGGCGCTTGACTGCCTCGGCCTGGTCGGGGAAGAGCCGTGAGCGCTCGGGGCGGCCGAAGCGCGGCAGTTCCACCACAGTCATGCAGCTCTTCCTCGATCCGAAGCGGGCGGTGCCAGGGGGAAGCCGGGACGGAACCGGCTGTGAGGCCGTCGTTGAAAAGCCTCCCTTGATTCGCGGACCCTACCATTCGCACGCCGTCCGTACGTGAAATGTACGCGAAAGGTACGCGGCCAGAGCGGTTCGTGGGGTAGGTTGAAGGGCGGAGGTATCCCATGTCCGAGTTGTTCGATGCGGTGGACGCGCTGGTCGCGTCCCGGTCCCCGCTGCCGCCACCTGCGGAGCGCAGGCGGCTTCGCCAGGCTCACGCGCTCACCCTGGATGAGGTGGCCGCCGCCCTGGGCGTGCGGCGGGCGACCGTCGGCGGCTGGGAGTCGGGCAAGGCTGAGCCCCGGCCGCCGGAGCGGGAGGCGTACGCGCGCCTGCTGAAGCAGCTCGCGCAGCTCTACCCCGCCCCCGAGGACGCCAGTGCCCCGCAGGAGGAGACCGCGAGGCCGCAGACTCTCACCACGCAGGCGTCCGCAGCGCAGGCTCAGCCCCCGGCCGGGGCACCGGAGGCCACGGCCGGGGCCGACAAGTCCCCGTCCGCTCCCCCCGCGGCTGCTGCCGCACCGGCGGCCGTGGCGCGTCCGCGTGCCGTCCAAACGCCGCACGCCTCGCGCCGCCCGGGCATGAAGAAAGCTGCCCCCGCGGCCACCCCGGTATCCGGGGGTGCGTACGCGCACGGCCCGCTGCTCGTCCTCGACGCCGACTCCGACCGGCGGGTGAGCGGCTACGGCATCGGCGGTCTGATCCTGGACGTGCCCGCCAAGTCACTGCCCGCGCTGGTGGAGTGGACACTGGCCAAGGCGCAGCTAGGGGCGGAGAGGCTGCACGGTTCGGGCAAGGACGCCGACCCGCTGCTGGTGCTCACCGAGGCCGCGTGTGAACGCTACGGGCTGCCCGCTGCCCTGTCGGAGTCCGAGCGGCTCGCCGGGCGGCTCCCGGAGGGGCACAAGGTCATCAGGCAGCTTGAGCGCGCCGACTGGCAGCTGACCAAGCGCGGGTTCGGGCCGTGGGCGCGGATCTACCGCCCCGCCCAGGGCAGCCGTCGGCAGTGTGTGCAGCTGTGCATCCCCTCGTGGCGTGCCCTGGACGACCGCGCCTGGGGACATGCCGCGCAGTTGGAGCCCGCAGAGCTCGCCCGGGTGCTAGGCGTGTACGCGGCCCGGGTGATGACGCCGGTCGGCTCCACCGCTGTGACGGGGCTGCAGCTGATGACCGCGCTCAGCCCGCCGACCCGCGCGAGCGAGCCGGACGAGACCGGAAAGCGGCACGCCGAGCACCGGCCCGGATCGCTGGGAACCAAGCCGATGGACCCGGCGCCGTGCGAGGCGACCGACGGACACCCCGTCCTGGCCCACCTGCCCCGCTTCCACGTGCGCGGGCCCGGCGAGAGGCTGTTCGAGGAGGCCTACGACTGGGCGCGGGACCTGACTGATGACGAGTGCATGAAGCGCTGCCTCGTCGGCCTGGATGTGAACCTCGCCTTCGGTGCGGCCGCCAACGGCGCCGTCGTCGGTCTGGCCTCGCCGCCCGTGCATGTCACCCAGCCGGACTTCGATGCGGCGGTGCCCGGCTCCTGGCTGGTCGACCTCTCCCACGTCGACCTCGCCCGGGTGCAGGTCAGCAAGCAGTGGCGCGAGCTCGACGGCGAGTTGCTGCCCAGCCCGTTCACGCCGACCGGTGAACGGCCCGAGGGTCCGGCCTGGTACGCCACCCCGACGGTCGCCTACGCCGTCGAACTCGGCTACGACGTCGCGCCGCTTCAGGCCTGGGTGCGTCCCGAGAGCGGCCGGTTCCTGGACGGCTGGTACAAGCGGCTGCGCGACGCCTACGTCGCCACCATGGCGGACCTGGGCGTAGCGGAGAAGCTGCCCCCGCACGAGTTCCTGACGGCGATGGACGGCTACAAGCAGCGTGACCAGGAAATGGCGATCGTCGTGGACGCCGTGAAGATGACCGTCAAGGGCGGCATCGGCAAGCTGCGGGAGAAAGCGCGCGGCGGCGGCTGGAAGCCGGGGCAGGCCTGGCCCGCACTGGCCCGTCCGACCTGGCGGCCGGACATCCGCGCCGCCGTCATCTCCCGGGCCCGCATCAACATGCACCGCAAGATGCTCCATCTGGCGGCTGCCACGGGGCAGTATCCGGTCGCGGTCCTGTCCGACTGCGCCGTGTACGCATCCGACGGCCCCAGCCCCCTGGACGTCCTGCCCTACGACAGCAACGGCAAGACCGTGCCGGGCTCGTTCCGGCTGGGGGTGTCGCCGGGGATGGTCAAGCACGAGGGCACCCAGAGCGTGCTGTGGGGTGCGGATGTCCTCGAGCAGCTCGACGCCGACGGCAAGACCGCCAACCTCGCCCGCTACATCAAGACCGGCGAGGTCACCGCCAAGGACACCGGAGAATAGGGAGCGTTACGGCGATGGTCACGGTCGGGGACGAACTCGACAAGGCGGTGCAGGGCGCGTTCACACGTCCTGTCCCCAAGTCGGCCGGGGCGCAGATGCGTTACCTGGTCCGGCAGCATCAGCGCAGTACCCGGCGCGTGGCCGAGCTGCTCGGCATCAGCCAGCGCACCGTCGAGCGGTATGTGAAGAACCAGATCAAAAAGCCCCGGCCGGAGCTCGCCGAACGCCTCCAACGTGAGGTTCGCGTGCGCTGGCAGCCACAGGTCAGGGCCAGGGCGAAGCAGGCCGCGGCCACCACCGGCGGCATCATGATCGATGTCCAGGCCCGGTTCGGCTACACCGCGGCCCCCGGCAGCACCGACGACGCCCGCGTGCGTCACCTCACCCTCGCGCTGCCGCCCGGCCACGCTGCCCGTCTCTTCCAGGCCCAGGAGGCCGGTCTCACCGAGGACGAGCTCCGCCAGATCGCCGCCGAGGCCCTGGGCGAGGTCTACTTCCGCGACAACGGCCGCCGCGCCCAGGGCCTCGAAGTCGAACTCACCGACCTCCTCGACCTCGAGTTCGAGCTGTAGCCGGTCAGGGCGCTGGACAGGAATCAGGACAGGCATCGGGGAGAGCTGTGGCAGCAGGGGTGTTGCGGACCGTGCCGCTGGCCGGGGAGCTGACCGCGTCACTGATCAACCGGGTTGCGGACCGCTACGGTCTGGCGGCCGCCAGCGTGCTGCGGCTATGGACGTGCCGCAACTCCCCCACCCCGCACGACGGCGGCGTGCGAGCCGACGCAGAGGTCGTGCTCAACGAAGCCGGGCGGGGTGTGCTCGCCGAGCTGTGCGGCGTGGAACCGGCGGTGCTGGCGCGCGCTTTGCCCGCCTTCACCGTGGACGACCCCAAGATCAGTACCGGGCGGGAGGCCGCCCTGGCGCAGGCGCGGTGGCGGGCGGCGGGCACGGTGGCGG
The DNA here is from genome assembly GCF_030551255.1 of Streptomyces sp. NL15-2K. GTDB lineage: Bacteria > Actinomycetota > Actinomycetes > Streptomycetales > Streptomycetaceae > Streptomyces. The sequence continues at coordinate 18,937 of NZ_CP130631.1, read as the reverse complement.
GAGAAGCAGCGTTCGGCTGCCGGTTGTGCACCGCGCGGCGCACCGGGCAGGCACTGCGGGCGGTGCGGTATCTGCCGCGCTGGCAGCGAGTATGTGTCCGGCACGGACGCTGGCTGCTGGACGCGGACGCCGACCAGCCGCTGGAACACCTCAACCTGCGCGGTGTCCCGGAGGTGGTCGTCGCGCAGCGGCAGTGGACGGGGGTGGCACGCCGTGCGGTGCGGGCCGCGGCGGAGCCCGGTCAGGTGTTCGCCCTGGCGCACGCGGTCGTGGCCCGGTGGTGGGAGGAGGCCCTGCACTGGGAGCAGGAGGAGATCTGGCCGCACAGGCTGCACCGGGTGGCTGGAGGCAACGCGGGCACGGATCTTCAGCGGTGGCGGATCGTGGGCCGGGACCCGGTCACCTTCCCGGAGGTGGTGGCCGTGGCCGACGCGCTGCTGGACCCGGCCATGGCCGAGCTGGTGTGGAGGGACAGCGGCGCCGGGCGGCCGCGGCCGCTGCCCGCCGACGGGGCGTTCTGCCGCCGGCTGGGCGAGCGGGTGGGACGCAACTGGCTGGGCCCGCTGTCGGCGGTGGACTACGGCGGGCCGCTGCTCACCTGGATGGGCGCTGTCATCCGTCAGCGGCGCGGTGAAGGCGGGCCGACCGGGTGGAGGGACGATCCATGGCGGCTGCAGCGGGAACAGCAGCCCGCCACGATGGCCTGCCAGCTGCGCGTGATGGCGGCCGAGCAGCAGTCGGGCGGCTCGGGCACCCGGTGGCGGGCCACAGTGAGCGCCGAACACCGTTTCCAGATACAGCAGATGATCGGCGAGGCGCGGGAGCAGCTGGAGCAGCTACGGGGCGTACACAGCGGCACCACTGCCGAGGTGGCCCGCACGCTGCTGGAGCACCTCAGCCACAGTGCCGCCCTGATCGACCAGGCCTTGGTGGACACCGCCGCTGCGGCTGTCGCCGCCGGGGTGGCGCTGGACGAGGTGGCCGCCTGGTCACGCCTGCCCGTTCATGAGCTGGCAGAGATCATCACCGCGGGCCAGGATGAGGAGTGACGCGATCGGCGGCCGGTGTGGTGTGTGTCAGCCGCCGTACGCCGCAGCCCCGGCCGCAGAAAGGATCTGGCCGGTCTCCCCGGGAGGATGGGTGATGCCATGTTGCGGGAGGACTGCTGCGTGTGGCCACTAGGCTGAGGCGGGGCCGCAGGTAGGCAGCGGCCCGGGGACCGGCGCCGAGGGAGCACGTTGAGTACTCATCCGGGTCCGGCGGCGGCGGGGGCGGACCTTGCCCAGCTGGCGCTCGACTTCCACCACACCCACCAGTTGCTGGATCCTGCCGCGCAGGGAGTGCAGGAGTGGCAGGTGCGCATCACCGCGGCCGGCACACCGGTGGGAAGCCTGACGGCCGTAAGGGGCCTGTACTGGAAGTCCGACAATCTGCGCGAGCGGATGGCAGACGAGCAGTCCTTCCCCGCCCTGGTGGCCGCCCAGCTCCTGGACGAGGACGGCCGGTTCACCTACGAGTTCGAGGAGTTCATCGAGTCGGCCTCCAGTGTTCTCGTCGTCGACCGGCTGCACGTGGAGGAAGCCTTCGCCGACCCTGTGGTCGTCGCGGGGGTGGTGGCCTCTGTCATCGACCGGCTGACGGACAACTACTTCGCCGTGGTCCTGCCCGCCAAGAACGCCTGCACGGACGCGGGTTCCGCTCTGCTCGCCGAGGCCGGCATGCTGCTGAGCGCCCAGGAGTTCTCCGACGAACTGCAGATCATCGACAATGCCCTGGCCGCTCCCGAACAGGCCGCGCAGCGCGTGCGCAGCCGTCTGCGCTCCCTCGCTCGCCACGGCCAGCCGGCGGCGTGGGACGAAGACGACGACGAGGACGACGGCTGGTACGAGGACGGCGAGGAGGACGAGCTCACCGCGCGGACAGGTGCGGTGCTGCGGGTGGCGCTCGAGGAGTTGTCCGAGCAGATCTGGCAGGACGTCGCCGATGTGGGGGATGCGCCTGCTGGGCGCGGCGAGGGCCGTGTCCTGGGCTCGCTGCCGCCGATCACCTTTCACCAGGACCAGCAGTGGCGGCGGCAAATGGCCCGCTGTTTCGACGACCTGGCCGCCGAACTCGCCGAGACGGGCACCGTCCGCCCGCTGTGCACCGGCGAGGAGATGGCCCTGCACCTGGGCATCGACCGGGCCAAGTCGCTGACGCGGAACCGGCCGCGCCTGGTCGCGGAAACAGTGGAGGGTCTGGGTGAAGACCGGCGCGACTTCGACTGGGCCTGGTGCTCGACCGTCCTGTTCGAGGACCACGACGTACTGATGCTGTTCGACGCGTCCCTGGACGGGATCGAGGACAGCGGCAACGACATCAACCAGGCCCTCGGGCTTGCCAACCTGGCCGCTGCGGACTGGTTCGTGCCCTTCCGCCCCAGTCAGGCCCGCGACCCCGACCGCGGCTTCCGCCACTCCTGACCCCGGCCGCCGCCAGGCCCCGGGCTGCAAAGGGTCAGCATGAAAGCCGCAGACTGAGTCTTTCCTTGGTGGGCCGACTCTCCGGCTCAGCCAGAGGCGGGCCCGAGACGGCTACGCTCAGGCTGCTGATGCGGCCGGGCGGGGGAAGTGGGGAGCAGTGGCCAAACGCGATGTGTGGGTACGCGTCGGTGACAACCTGGTGCGCGGTGACACCGTCGTGGGCGTCGCCGTGAGCGATCCGCACTACCACCACGAAACGTTCAAGATCATGCTGAAGGTCACGGGGCACCGCGACCACCTGTGGCTCGACTCCGGTGTCCGCGATGACGACCAGGGTGCGGGGCGCGAGCAGGTCAACGCGTTCGCAGACGCCTTCGTCGACACGCTCGCGCGCGGTGCGGCGATGCCGTCCGGCGCCCTGATCCGGTTCGGTTCCGGCGAAGACGACTCGGGATGGGTGCTGTCGTCTCTGGGATAGCGGCGCAGCCGATCCGGCGCCTGCTCACCTGGCGGCCCGGACGGGAAAGTGCAGAGATGCGCACTGACACCAGCGCGCCCCAGGCGGCATCCTGGCCCCCGCACAGGACAACCGGTTCTCGCGGCAAGGCAGTTGGAGTTACTGGCCGGTTCTCCTGCGCGCCATGGCCGGTATGACGTTGTGTGGAGCACGTGATCATCGACAGCAGCCAAGACGGCTTACCTGCCGTCGCGGGCAGTGCCTACCGGGTGCCGGAACCGGGTGCGGTGGAGGCAGAGTTCACCGAGGGGGACGGCACTCTCGTGCAACGCCGCTGGGTCGAGGCCGCCGCGGCCGTTCGGTTCGAGCAGTTCCAGCCGGTGGCGGCCTTCCCGGTGGTGCCCGGGCGCAGGTGGGGACCGGGCTGGTGGTGGTCGGCCACCACCAGCGGTCACGTACCGCACGGGTCGCAGGCGATGTGCATGCAGCTGATGATTTTGGACCGTGATCCGCAGGTGGTGGGGTTGTCGGCGCGGCCGGTGCGGCTGATCTGGCGTGATCCCGGCACCGGGCGCGTGCTGACGTGGGTGCCGCAGGTGTTCGCCCGCTACGCCGACGGGCGTGCTCTCGTGGCTGACTGTCCCGCGAGCACCGGGCCCGCCGGGGATCGTGCCGCGCGCGCGGCCGCGGTGCTGGGGGCGGCGTGTGCGGCGGTGGGGTTCACCTACCGGCGGCTGCTGGCGCCGGATGCGGTGGTGGCGGCGAACGTGCGGTGGCTGGCCGGCTACCGCCATCCCCGCTACCGCGATGCGGGCGGGCTGGAACAGGCGGTGCTGGAGGCGTTCGCCGCCCCGCGGGCTTTGATGGCGGGGGCCGCGGCGGCGGGTGAGGTCCTGAGCACGCTGCCGGTGCTCTACCACGCGTTGTGGAGCGGGCGGTTGACCGCGGACCTGACCCGGCCGCTGGGCGGGCACACCCTCGTCTGCCCCGGCCCGTCCGATCCGGCCGCGGACGGCAGCGAGCGGGAGCAGCAGGCACGTTGAGCAGGCACGAATCAACCGCCCCTGATGGGCGGGGTGTTGGGGTGGGTGCGCGGGTCGAGTTCGAGGGCCGCACCTGGCAGGTGAGCGGTCTGGTCGACGGGCGGGTGTATCTGGCCGCCGATGACGGGGCCACGGGGTGTGTGCTGGCAGCCCGTCTGGTGACCGCTCGCGGCTTCAGGATCGTCGGGCAGGCCGATCCTCAGTTTCCGGCGGCCGAGACGTGGGCGGCGCTGCCGGTGGCGGCCCGCGAGCAGGCTCTTGCGTGGCAGCGGCACATCCGCGAGATCGAGACCGGGCTGCCTGGCGGGCCGGGCAGCGGCGGCAAGGTGCGGGAGGCGTACGACCCGCAGCGGTTCACGCTCGCCGAGCGCGAGCACGCCAAAGCGGCAGAGTTGGCCGCGCTGGGCTGGACGAGGGTCAGCCGGGCGACCGTGCAGCGGATGCGGCTGGCCTACCACCGCCAGGGGCTGCTCGCTCTGGTGGACCGGCGGTCCCTGCGCGGCCGGTCAGGCACGGGGCGCGCGGACGAGCGGGTGGTGGCCGCCGTTTTGGAGGCGCTGCGCCTGTGTCGCGGCCGCAAGGCGACCACGGTGAAGCAGATCATCGAGCTGGCGGAACAGATCGTGGCGGACCGGCACGGTCCGGGGCGGGTGAAGCTGCCCGCGAAGGCGTCGCTGTACCGGCTGGTGAAGGCACTGGCGGATCCGGCCGAGCCGCCGGGCAGCCCGGCGCGGACCGCCACCGGCCGGTACCGGCTGGGCGGTGCGCCGCCTGCGTTGCGGCCTGCGGAGCGGGTCCATGTCGCCACCGCTGCACTGGGTGTGCCGGTGGTGGGTGAGGACGGCCGTGCGGTGGCGGTGTCGGTGACCGCGGCGGTGGACGGGGCCACGGGCTGTGTGCTGGCCGCCGTGGTGCACGGCCGGCAGGCGGTGCCCCTGCAGTTGCCGGTGCTGCTGGCCGAGATGGCCGTGCCCCGCGTCGTGCGTCCTGGCTGGCGGGAGATGCTGCGCACAGCGCACGAGTCGCTTCCGGGGCGGCTGATGGGTGTGGAGGCGCGCCTGGAGGCGGCGGCGGTGCGGCCGGTGGCCGTCCCCGAGACGCTGGTCTTCGATCCGGCGACAGCCGCCGCCGGGTCCTGGTTGCTCAGCGTGTGCGAAAGCCTCGGTGTCAGCCTGGAGGCCGTCTCGGCGCGGCAGGGGGGCCGGGCGGTTGCGGAAACCGTCCGGGTGCTCGCCGGGCTGTTCACCCGGCATGCCGCCGGGGTGGCCGCCGCCGCCCGGCCGGCCGGGCCCGGCGATGACGGCCTGGGGCAGCCGCCGCAAGCCGTGCTGAGCATGCTGCACCTGCAGGATGTGCTGGATGAGTGGATCACCGCCGTGTGGCACACCCGCCCCCAGGAGGCGTTGCGGCACCCGCTGATGCCCCGGGCGGTGCTGAGCCCGGATGAGATGTGGCAGGTGCTGCTGGGTGCCGCCGGAGTGGTGCCGCTGCCGCTGGGGGCCCGGCACTTCGCCGAACTGCTGCCCGCGGGGCGGCATGCGGTCACCGAGGCGGGCATCCGGCTGGGGCGGCGCCGCTACGACGCCACCTGTCTGGATGAGCACCGTGGGCGGTCCTGCCCCACCACGGACGACGGCCGGTGGGAGGTGCACCACCACCCCTACGACGTGCGGCAGGTGCACATCCGGCTGCCCGACGGAGACCTGCACCCGCTGGCCTGGACGGACAGCACCCTCAGCCTGCGGCCCTTCGACGCCACCGTGCACCAGCGCACCGCGCAGACGGTCACCGCCCGCACCCGCCGGCCCGGAAACCAGCCGACGTCACCGGTCGACGACTCCGGCACAGCCGAGCAGCGCGCAGAGACCGAAGCGGCCACGCAGGCTTGGTCCTTGACGGAGGGCCCGGGCGTGGCGGAGGTGTCCGTGCAGGGACGCCGGGCAAGCGAGAAGGGGCCAGGCTGGTCGGTGTGGGACGCGCAGGCGGAGGCCGGGCAGTGGTGAGCGCGCCCGCCCGCCCGGGCCGCCCCGTGGCCGCCGGCAGCAGCAGGCAGGTGAAGCTGGGCGCGTATGTGACTTTCCAGAGCCGGCCCTGGCAGGTGGTCGCCCTGATGGGGGCGTCGGTGACGCTGGTCGACGAGCAGGGGCAGACCGCGTCGATGCTGGCCTCGTTCCTCTTCGCCGACCTCACGTTCACCGTGGCGGGCTCCCCGGCCGCCGCCGTGCCGCCGTGGGGGCTGCTGGAGACGGTGCCCGAGCGGGAGCGAGAGCGGGCCCTGGCCTGGCAGCGGCACATCCGCGAGATCGAGACCGGGCTGCCCGACGGCCCGGCAAGCAGCGGGATGCCGCGGCCCGAGTACGACCCGCAGCGCACGTCGATGGCCGAGCGGGAGCAGGCCAAGGCCGAAGAACTCGCCCGGCTGGGCTGGCCGAAGGTCAGCCGGGCCACCGTGCGCCGCATGCGCGCCCGCTACCGCGCCCACGGTCTGATGGGGCTGATCCCCCGCCACAGGCCGGCCCGTGCGACGGGGCGAGCTGATGAGCGGGTGGTGGCCGCCGTGCTGGAGGCGCTGCGCCGCCAGCGCGGCCGGTCCAAGGGCACGCTGAAGGGGCTGCGACAGCTGACCGGGCAGATCCTGGCCGACACCCACGGGCCGGGCGCCGTAGCGCTGCCTGCGCCGTCGACGTTCAACCGGCTGGTGCGGGTACTGGCCGACCCGCTGGAGCATCCCGGCCGCCCCGCCCGCACCGCCACCACCACGCCGACGCGACCGTTCACGCCGACGATGGCGCTGCGGCCGGGCGAGCTGGTGCAGGTCGACACCACCCGGCTGGATGTGATGGCCGTGGGCGAGGACGGCCGCCCGGTACGCCCGGAGCTGACCATCGCCCTGGATGTGGCGACGCGGTCGGTGGTGGCGGCCGTGCTGCGCGAGGAGAGCACCCAGGCGGTGGACGCGGCCCTGCTGCTGGCGGAGATGGCCGTGCCCCACCCGGCGCGGCCCGGCTGGCCCGAACATCTGCACTTGGCCCATGCGGCCATCCCCTACGACCGGCTGCTCGCTCTCGATGCGCGCCTGGAGCAGGCAGCGGCGCGGCCGGTGGTGGTGCCCGAGACGATCATCATCGACCGTGGGCGGGTGTTCGTCTCCGCCGCGTTCCTGGCCGCCTGCGAGACCCTGGGCGTCAGTGTGCAGCCCGCCCCGCCGCGCTCGCCGGCCGCCAAGGGTGCCGTCGAGCGGACGTTCGGGAGTATCAACTCGCTGTTCGCGCAGCACGTCGCCGGTTACACCGGCTCCCACGTCCTCGAGCGCGGTCACGCGGTGGAGGACGAGGCGCACTTCACCGTGGCTCAGCTGCAGGAGCTGCTGGATGAGTGGGTCACCGCGTGCTGGCAGCACCGCCCCCACGACGGGCTGCGCCACCCGGTCCTGCCGAAGAAGGCGCTGGCCCCGAACGAGATGTGGAGCGCACTGCTGGGCACCTCCGGGTACGTGCCGCTGCCGCTGACCGGGGCCGACTACACGGAACTGCTGCCCGTGCGCTTCAACCCCGTCACCGGCCGGGGCATCCGTATCAACTACCGCACCTACGACCACGCCATCCTGAACGAGCACCGCGGCCGGCTCTGTCCCACCCATCCCGGCGGCAAGTGGGAGGTCCACCTCAACCCGCACGACGTGCGGCAGGTCTACATCCGCCTGCCCGACGGACGCCTGCACGAGATCCCGTGGATCCACCGCGACCACGTCCATGCCCCGATGAGCGAGACCGCCTGGCGCCACATCCGCGGCACCCTCCACCAGCGCGCAGACCGCGAGCGGCACGAGGCCGACCTGGCCGAAGCAGCCGACCAGGTCCTGCGGCGGGCCCGCCCCCTGCCCGGCACCGGCACACCCTCCGCAGCAGCGGCGCGCCACGCGGCGGCGACAAGCACGGTGCAGACGGCAGATGACGACATACGGGCCGAGGACAGTCTCGACGCTCTCGAAGCCCACTCCCCTGACGCTGACGGGCACCTCGCCGAGGGCGAGGAGCTCTCCCCGCCTGTGGGCCGCTACGCGCTGTATGACGCCTTTGAGGAGGCCGAGCACTGGTGACCACCAGCCCCCACACCACGCCCGCCGCCGAGGATGCCTCCCCCGGGACGGTCACCACGTTCGATGCGTTCGCCCGGTTCGCCCACACCGCCCCGCCCGCTCCCCCGCAACCGGGCCAGCCGGCACGCTCGTTGGAGGAACGCCTGGCCTACCACTCGCAGTTCGTCACCGTGCGTACCCCGGCCATCGAAAGCCTCTCGCGCAACGTGCGCACGCTGATGATCCTCGGCCGCAGCCAGAGCGTCACCGCCCGACCGTCCCTGATCGTCACCGGGCCGGCCACCACCGGCAAGACCACCGCCCTGCTCGAGGTCGGCCGGACCTGCCACCTGGCCCACACCCGCCGCGCCGCCCCGGGCGACACCAGCGTGCCCGTGGCGTATGTGCTGGTTCCGCCCGGCGCCACCGCCAAGACCCTGGCCTGCGAGTTCGCCCGCTATCTCGGTATCCCCGTCACCACCCGCATGACCACCGCGCAGATCACGACCGCCGTCTGCCACACCTACACCGCGGCCGGAGTGAAACTGGTGCTGATCGACGAGATCCACCGGCTCAACCCCCGCAGCTCCAGCGGAGCGGAGGCCGCCGACTGGCTCAAGGACCTCACCGAGCGCGTCGGCGCCACGTTCGTGTACGCGGGCATCGACGTCACCACCAGCACCGTCTTCAGCGGGGTCCGCGGCGCGCAACTGGCCGGACGCGCCTCACTCATCGACTGCGGGGCACTGCCCGCCCGCGCCGGATCACGCGAGCCGTTCCGTGAACTCATCGCCGCGCTGGAAGCGGCCCTCGACCTGCACGCCCACCGCACCGGCAGCCTGCCGAGGCTCGCCCCCTACCTGCACGAACGGACCGCTGGACGCATCGGCAGCCTCTCCCGCCTCATCCGCCAGGCGGCCATCGAAGCCATCCTCGACGGCCAAGAACGCATCACCAAGACACTGCTGGACTCCATCGCGCTGGACCACCTCGCCGAGGAGCACTACCGGCCCCGAACCCCGACGAGCCGCCGCACCCGACCCAGCAGCCGGTGACCGCGCACGCCTGGAGCAGCCCTGTGGTGCGGGCACGCACGATGTGGCCGTCCCAGCCCGGCGCCCTGCGGACCAGGCCCCTGCCCCGCGAGTCAGCAGCCTCCTACCTCACCCGCCTCGCAGGCACCTACCAACTGACCGCCGCCCAGCTCCTCGACGGCCTGAACATCGCCACCACCGGTACCTTCGCGTCCCCGCCCGCCACCGACATCCACCTCAGCGCCGAAGCCGCTCACCGCCTGTCCGCCTTCACCCGCATCCCGCCCGCACACCTCGCCCGCGCGCTGGCCCGTCAGCCCCCACCCGCCTCCATCGGCATGGCCCGCGCCGCCATCGCCCGCTGGCAGCCCGTCCCGCCCGCCGTGCAGCCGCTACCGGCGTGCACCGCCTGCACCATCCGCCGCAGCCCGCACCAAGCCGCCCTCGCGTGGATCCACCCAGTGTCCAACTCGCCCCGGATCATGATCTGCACCCGCCACCAGCAGGCTTCCAGCGACTCCCGGCAGCCCGCCCCGCTCGACATCCGCCCTGTCCCCGAGCTCACCCGGCCCCGCCCCACAGCCCGCCGCGCGACGACGGCCTCCCTGAGCTGGGCATCGACGATCACGACACGCTGGTACGACCACCAACAGCACCTGCACCAGCGGTGGCTCACACGCCTTGACCGCCTCACCAACGCCAACCCCCACATCCCTCCAGGCCCGGCCTCCCCAGCTCTGACCTGCCGGAGCCTGGTCATCCACCCCGAGACCCTCATCCTCGCCGCTGCCCTTGACCGCCTGCCCTCGCACCCCCTGACACGCGCGCAGCAGACCGCCTTCCTCCACCGCCTGGCCGACCGCCTCCGGCTGCCCCGCCTCGCACCCGCCGACCACGACCTGCTCTGGCAACGCCTGTACGCCCGCTGAACAACCCGCTTGCACCAGCCGGGAACAGCCGCCAACTCCCCCTGCCTACAGGCGCGCCGACCACACTGCGCAAAAGCTGGCATGACGCTCAGCTCACTGCGCAGAGCAACACGGCCAGCTCAACCCACGTATCGCCCATCGCCAACGCCTCGGCCCGGCGTAATCCTCCCCTGGAATACAGACGTACCACTCAGTACAGCTGAGCAACAGCAGGTCACAACCAAGATCAATTAGCCTGCACGACAGGTACGCCACAAAATCTGTACGGCGGCGGGCTGGCGGTACTGGGTGCTCGGGCCTGTCGATTCGGTCTACCGGCGCAATATGACCTGGCTGGCCGGATACCGGCACCCGCGGCACCACGGTGGTCAGTTGCTGGCTGCGGCACTGCAGGAGGCGTTCGCCGAGCCCGCGCCGCTGTGGGAGGGCGTACGCAGGATCGGGGATCCGCTGGTAGTGCTTCCCGCGCTGTTCCATGCCCTATGGGCGGGACGGCTGGCGGCGGACCTGGGGGCGGCGATGCATGAGCGGATGCCGGTGTGGGCGCAGGCGGCAAAGTGAGGGCGGGCAGCGGGATGCCGGGCAGGCCGGTGGTGGAGCTGGGGTGCCAGGTGCGGTTGGGGGGGACGTACCTGGACGGTGGCGGCCCTTACTGACGGTCAGGTGCGGCTGGTCGCCGAGGACGGTGAGGTAGCGGCCGGTTTTGCTGTCGCTGCTGTTCGCCGATGCGGGGTTCAAAGTCCTGGATGCGCCGGGAGTGTCCGGGGTGCCGCCGCTGGGCTGGCTGGAGTCCTTGCCCGAGGCGGTGCGGGAACGGGCGCTTGTCTGGGAGCGGCATGTGCGGGAGGTGGAGACGGGGCGGCCGGGCGGGTCCGGTGCGGCAGGTCCGCCGCGGGCGGAGTATGACCCGCAGACCGGACGCTGGCGCAGCGGGAGGAGGCGAAGGCGGCGGAGCTGTCGGCGGCGGGGATGTCGACCAGCGCGGTGACAGTGCGGCGGATGCGGGCCCGTTACCGCTGGGAAGGGGTGTGGGGGCTGGTGGACCACCGGGCCATCCGGCCGCGGTCCGTCCTGGGGCGTGCGGATGAGCGGGTGGTGGCCGCCCTTCGAGAGGTGCTGGAGGCCGGGCGGGAGCGCACATACGCGGCGGACCTCGGCATCACCGACGAGTCGCTGAGGACGTGGGTCCGCAAGGAAAACGAGTCCCAGGCACTGACCGAGCGCCGCGAGGCCGGCGGGAGTCCGGCTGAGGAACTGGTCCGGTTGCGGGCGCAGAACGCCCGGCTACTGGCGGAGACGGAGTGGCAGCTGGAGCGTGAGATCCTGCGCCGGGCAGCCGCCTATTTCGCTCGGTGGGTGAAGTGAGCCCCCGCCGCTGGGACTTCGTCTCCAAGAACCGCGCCGCCTTCAGCGTGAAGCGGATCTGTCGGGTCCTGGGCGTCTCCCGCTCCGGCTACTACCAGCACCGGGCCACGGCAGACGCCCGCGCCGAACCGGCCGTCGAGGAGGAGCGAACGGTGTCGGAGATCCGACAGTCGCCGATCCGGCAGTGGACCGAATACCCGGCCAAGGCCCCGTGACAAGCCGGTGGATTGCCAAACCGTCGAGTCAGGCCACGCGGAGAGCTGGGCCGGGCACCGGTCCGTGAGCCTGACCGCCCCGGACCTACTCAGGCGACGTCGGTCGATGGCCCCTTTCTGCTCGCTCTCCGGAAGAAGTCGATGACAAGATGGTAATCGACCACGGGCACTGTGATCCGCTCACGCAACCGGCTGGCGATGCTCGCCATTTCTCCGCATTCCAGCACCACCGCACCAACACGATGCGAAGCCATGAATTCGGCGACGACCCCCTCGATCTGCCTCAGGATGGCAGCGTCGTCGAACGCCTCTGCTCGTTCGATCACGGCGCGGCGGAACGGCCCGGGGCCCTCGAGCCCCGCAACGAGAAGGCGGCCGGCATCCTCCTCGGCGACGCCGGGCACGTCGGCAGCCGAAGCGAGTCGTGAGTCGGCGTATACCAGCAGGATGGAACGGTCCGGGGCGATCGCCGCAAGAAGAGTCGGCACCGCCAGCAATGGCGAGGACACGACCACCGGTTCACTCGCGGCGGCGAGCTCGCTCTGGTAGCGCGACATGTATCCGATGGTCAGTGCCACGACCTGGGGCAGCGGCTCGCACTCGCCGGCAACCGGAAGCCGATCGAGCGTGCGGTGCAGCAGCGGGTGCTGCGAGTCGGCGAGGTCGGCGAACAGATCCGCAGTTGCGATGTCGTCGAGTGCGGCCTCGTGAACCGATGGGTCAGCGGCTGAACCCGCTACGAAGGGCGCGTCCCGCGGCGCGATGACGAGCACCTCGGCGGGGGTGCTTCGCTTTTCAGACACGGGAGGCCTCCCTGCGGCCGAGCAAGATCACCGCTGTGACGCCGAGTCCCACGGTCACCAGAAGGTAGGCGCTCAAAGCGAACGGTGAGTCGAACCTGCCGGCAATCGCCGTGGCGATGAGCGGCGCCGGTCCGCCCCCGATGATCCCGGCGAGGTTGAAGGCCAGGGAACTACCTGAGTAACGCACCTGCGCAGGGAACAGTCCGGTGATCAATGAAGCCTCGCTGGCGAACATCGCCGCGTAGGGCACGAGAGACACCAGGATCACCGGAGCCGCTGCGGCTGGGTTCCCACTCTTGATGGCCGCGAAGTAGACGACGCAGATGACGGCCATGCCCGCGGCGCCGACCAGGTACACCCGGCGGGGGCCGAAAGCGTCGCCCAGCGCACCCATGAGCGGCGTGATGAGGGAGGAAATGATCGCCGCGCCGGCGACAAGCGCAAGCAGCAGCTCGCGGTCGAACTTGCCCACCGAGGTGCCGTACGAGAAGACGAACGTGATGAAGACGAACACGGCGGCCATTTCGCCGACCTTGAGGAACAGACCGAGCGTGATCTCCCAGGGATGCGACCGCAAGGCGCTGAGCACCGGGGCGCGGTGGACCGTTCCGGCTTCCTTGACGACGGCGAAGTCCGCTGTCTCCACGATCCCTTTCCGCATCCAGAACCCGAGGACGACAAGCACGATGCTGGCCAGGAAGGGCAGCCGCCACGCCCAGCTGACGAACGCGTCGCCCGCGACGTTTCCGACCACGAGCACCACCGTGTTGGCCATCGCGACACCGAACATGGCCGAGGCTTGGGGAAACCCGATGCGAAAGCCGCGCCGTCGCGAGTCACCCGATTCAGCGGCCATGAGCACCGCACCGCCCCACTCGCCGCCCATACCGATGCCCTGCAGGGCTCTCATCAGTACGAGAAGGACGGGTGCCCAGAATCCGATCGAGTCGTAGCCGGGGATGAGACCGACCCCGACCGTGCCGATCCCCATGAGCACCAGCGTGCTGATGAGAGCCGCCTTCCTCCCGGCCCGGTCACCGAGGTGCCCGAAGACGATCGCACCGATCGGGCGTGCCGCGAAGCCGACGAAGAAGGTCGAGAAGGTGAGCATCGTGGCGGCGAACGGGTCGCTCGACGGGAAGAACTGCGTCGGGAACACCAGTGCGGCGACCGTGCCGTACAACATGAAGTCGTACCACTCGATGATGCTGCCGACGGTGCTGGCTGCGACGGTACGCCGAAGTCTTCGTGAGTGGTCCCGGGTCTTGCTCCGGGGCGGGAGTGTGTCGGTCATCGTGCGTCCAATCGGGAGGTTCGTCGAGGATGAAGCCCCTGCTTTGCCTATTGGCAAATTAGGGGCTCGTTGTTGCTGCCCGATTGCGTAGCATTGCGACCTGGTAACACACTTATGTCACGTGGGTCAGGCCTGCACCGAGATGGCACCCTTCCCACGCGATACGCAGGCGGCCATGGACTGCCCGCGCTCCTCGTCACTCAGGCACAGGTCGCGATGCTCGATCTCCCCGTCGACCACTTCGAGCACGCAGCTGCCGCAGGCGCCGCCCTCGCACGAGTAGTCGACGGGCACGTTCTCACGCAACATGGCCTGGAGCAGCGACTCGTCCTCCGCGACATGGATCACTTGCTCCGACAGCATCAGCCGGGCTTCGAACGAGTCACCGAGCCTGTCACCGGGTGCACTCACCCGCCCCGTGAAGCTCTCGCAGCGCACTCGGTCCGGATGGAGGCGGCTGGCCGCCTCGGCCATCTCGGCCATAAGGGCCTCGGGACCGCAGCAGTACACAGTCGCGTCGTCAGCCAGCCCGGCTGTCAGTGCCGGCACGTCGAGCCGGCCACCCGCGGCCGACTCGTGCAGGATGACCTCGGCGCCCGACGCTTGCAGTACATCGAGATACGCGGCGTGCTCACGGTGCCGTACGCAGTACCGGATCTCGCTCGACGCGCCAGGCGGCAGCCCCTCCAGCAGCCCCAGAATCGCGGTCACTCCGATCCCGCCGGCGACGAACACGTGGTGCGATGCGGTGCGGTCGATCCGCATACCACTTTGCGGGTAGGACACGAACAGCAGGTCGCCGACCTCTAGTTCCTCGTGGAACAGGACGGAACCGCCGCGACCGTCATCGTCCCTACGGATGGCGATCCGGTAGCACGAGGGGTCGTCCGCGGGTCCGATGAGCGAGTAGTCGCGCCTCGTTCCGTTCCCATGCTGGATGTGGACATGGTCGCCGGGAACGAAACGCGGGAACGTCTCACGGTGGACGGGAACGACGGTGAGTTCGCGTACCCCCCGCGCCGGCCACGCATCCGCCTCAAGCCGAGCGGCCATCAACAAGCGCACGCTCATTCGGAAGCCCCGTCGATCTCTACTGGCTCGGTGGCGGGCGCCTCGATCGTGGAGTCCTCTCCTGGGCGAAGCGGTCGCACGACGTCCCCAGGACGAACGGTACCTCCGCGCAGAATCCGGCAGTTGAGCCCTGACCGGCCGAGAAGCGGCTCAAACACCTTCTTGTCGATCAGACGCTCGAGATATCGGCAGGGCACGTTGAGCCGGCCTCCGTAGACGATCGTCTCGCCGATTGCGAAGCACCTCCCGACCAGCGAGTTGAGGGGGACGCCACGGGTCACGATGTTGCGACGCAGCTCCATCCCGTCCACCGGCTCACCGATGGCCCGCGAGACCTCGTCGATCACCTCCTGCGAGATGAGCGTGAGCTGACGGTCCGGGTGCCACATATACGAGTAGTGACCGTGACCGAGCGCGTATCTGTCGTCGGCCACGCCCACGCCCGCCACCAGACGCGCCGCCGGCAGCGCGTGCATCTCCACTCCGGCGTACTCGGCAACGTAGATGGACAGGACTTCGCCGCGCCACGGCTCGTCGGCCACCTCGTCACATGTCGTCGTATCCATCGCGATGATCCTTACCGCTGCCGGGCGCCCGCCGGGTAGGTATCAGCGTTCACCCGGCTGGGTCGCACTATCATGGGCTTGCCCCATGTTTTTTTGCCAATAGGCAACATTACCATCCGAGCCAGGTCTGAGGGAGATCGATGTCGCACGCGCAGGCGGAGGATCTGGAGGAGCTCGCCGCCCGGACGATCGCGGAGCACCGCCGGAACCGCGGCCTAAGCCTGACCACTGTCGCCACGGCGAGTGGTGTGTCTCCCGCGCACCTGTCGCGTATCGAGCGAGGGGAACGCGTTCCCTCGCTCGGTGTCCTCCTCCAACTGACGCAGGCGTACAACGTGACACTGGGCGAACTCGTGGGTGAGCACCAGCCCGGTTCCCTCACCGTGCGGCACAGCGTCGCCCGCCCGCACCCACCCGCCGCGGGAGTCGCCTACCGGCCGCTGCTCACCCAGGCCGACCCAGGCATCGTCCAGATCGTCCTGGTGGACATTGCCCTTGGGACGAAGACGCCCCCTTCATCACACCCCGGCACCGAGTGCATCTTCATGCTGGAAGGAGCCGTCGAGCTCAGCATCGGCACGAAACGGTGGACGCTGAGCGCCGGCGACACCATCGACTTCGACTCCGCCGACGAGCACGTCCTGCGCAGCGTCTCCGGCGCCGCCCGGGCGATGCTCGTGATCATCTCGCCGGTCGCCGCAGCCGACGCTCCTACTGATCGATGACCGCGATCCGCGCCGCCTGACGCGGAGAGAGGCGACGCCGCCCGCATCCACGAAGGCAACCCTCTGGGTCTGGGCAAATCCCAGTCGGCCTTCCGGCTCACCACGTATGCAGACGCCGTCCAGCCTCTCGTCAACGTCTACGACGCGGCCACCGCCCTTGACCCGCCTCTTCCTGGTTGGGCTGTCCAGCGCACTCCTTCCGCGCGCGACACGCCACGGAAACCGCGTCGGCAGGGTGATGGCGGCGCTGCTGGTGCAACGCCCGTGCTGAGCCGAAGACCAGGTTCGCCGCTGACTCACCTACGTCAACGGACCGCAACCCCGGCCCAGGCTGCGTGACGAGCCACTACCCGCGACGGCTGGGGCCCGGTGCCCCGCACTTATGTCACCTGCACACCGGGCATGGCAATCCGCCCGGCCCTGCAGCGGAAGTTCAGCCGCGACGTGGACGCCGCCTTCCCGGACAACCCGACCTCCGTGGTCGCTCTCGACCCCTCACATTCAGGCGAGGTCGTCGTCATACCAGCGACGAAAGATGAGGCGGGGAGTGCGAATCTCGGTCATGGCGCCCATCCTGCCTAACGGGTGAAGGATCGGACCGACAGCCCGGGGACGTGGATCTTGGAGGGAGTAGCGTGATCAGTGGTGGTGATCTGCGCCTGCTCGGCTATGTGCGGTTCGGTCCGTGTCTGGCTCACCGAGCCCCAGGTGGACAACAGAGCGATCAGCGCGGCCAGGCCGCAGATTGCCGTCGCCGGAGTCGGCCCAGGCGTCCCGCCGTGGCCGCGGTCACCGCACCGACCGGCGTCGGGTTGCGCCGCCGCTCAGCTGCCCACTGCCGCCTGATCGAGTGCCTTGGCCTGACTCTGCCGGGGATCTTGGAGTTGCCCGGTGCGGAAGCCTGATCAGCGGGCATGCTCAGGCTGTTCCGAAGGCCAATGCAGTTGTCGAGGCACCCGTTGTCCCTCCGCCCCCGTTCCGGTGAGCAAGTCCCGTCTTTGACCGTGCAGACCGCGCGGGCGAGCAACCCGGGCGGCACGACGGCGATGTGGGTCAGGGACCGGCTGGACGGGCTGCGGTGCGATGAGGACTTCGCCGACTGGTACCCGCGCGACGGGCGCCCGGACCTCTCCCCCACCCAACTGGCCACCGTCTGCGTCCTGCAGTTCCTGCTCGACCTGTCGGACCGGCAGGCCGCCGAGGCGGTCCGCTGCCGCATCGACTCCACATACGCCCTGGCCATGGAGCTGGATGATCCCGGCTTCCACCACAGCGTGCTGGCCGACTTCCGTGAGCGCCTCACCCAGGGCGATGGTGCCGACGGCCTGTTCGATCTCGCGCTGGCCCCGGCTACGCCCGGTGTGTGGCGAGGCGGCTCAAGGACGCCGGGCTCGTACGTGAACGCGCACGTGCCCGGTCCGAACCGGGTGCACAACCTCCCGCGAAAGCGCCCGGAACGTGGGCTTCCCGCCGCGAGCACTCCGCGACCTGCAAGTACGCGTCCGCACCGATCAGCAAAGGCCCGGCCGGAAGGCCGCTACGTGGTCCGCTCCAAAGCAGAGGGCACCGTCAACGAGTTCGCCCATGGACACGGCAGGCGGGTGCAGATGACCTGGCAGAACTGGCTACGGACTGCGGGGTGCTGGCCCTGCCGGCTGGCCGCTTGGAGAGACGGACGTGGGACAGATCGAGCAGGGATTGGAGCGCGCGTTGCGCACCCGCCCCGTTCCTTCGAGCACCGAGGCACGCCTGCGATTTTTGCTAGCGGCGCACCCGGGTTCCACCCGGAGGGTCGCCGCCGTGCTGGGGGTGTCGCAGCGCACTGTGCAGCGGTGGGTGACGAAGAAGCCAGGAGCGCGTCGTCCGCCGGGTCCGATGCAGGTCCGGGCGATCGAGGAAGCGGTCCTGGCCCGATGGCAGCCCCGAATACGGGCCCGTCGGCGTGCACAGGCCGAAGCTAACGGGTTCGTCCTCCACACGAGGGCGCGATTCGGGTTCGCCGCGCCAGCAGGGTCTTCGGACGATCCGCGGGTGCGATGGATCACCCAGGACCTGCCGGGAGAGGTGGCCCGGGAGCTGTTCGCCGCTCGGGATGCCGGCGCGGGCGAGCAGCGGCAGACGGTGATACTCGCCCGTGCGCTGGGGCACGCCTACTTTCGCGAAGGGGGCCGCCGGGCCCACGGTCTGCACGTAGCTTTCAGCGACGTCGAGTTCGCCGACTTCTCGATCGGCTGAGTCTGCCCTGTCGAGCGAACGCGTCAGGGTGTTCAGCATCGTTAGGGCCTGACGCGACTGGCCGGCACCGCTTTGTACCTCTCAGCTTCCTGCCGCTCGCGCCAGTCCCACTCCACACGGCCGACCGGGCCTTGGCGGCGGGCCGCGGGCGGCTGGGGCGGGCGCAGTCTGGCCGTCTCCGCAACGCCCAGCAGGTGCGCACGGTCACCTGGCGCGGCGAGCAGTTCCTGGTCTTCGCCGGAGACGAGTCGGGTGAAGCAGGCCGCAGCCCGCAGGAAGATGCCTGCCCAGGGTGGTACGGGGTGGGCGGCGCAGCCGTCGGTGTAGCGGGCGCGGTCGTGCAGGGCGAGCGTGGCCACAGCGTCGTCGTAGTCGCGGGGGCGGGCGGTGGCGAGTTGCTGGAGGGAGGCGCCGGTGAACAGCGCGGCGGCGACTGCCGCGGCGAGGCGGGGATGTGCGGTCGCCGCGTGCAGCCGGTGAGCGACGCGCTGCGCGGTGGGCGCGGTGAGAGGCGCGGGCGGTGGGCGGTGCCGCCAGGCGATCGGCGGTGGCGTGCACGGGACGGCGCAGGGGCGGGGGCTGTCGTAGGAGACGAGGCGGTCCAATGCGGGCAGGGTGAGCCATCGGCTGGCCGGCCCGGTGGGCTCGTCTGCGGCCGGG